>JAFXXC010000032.1 GCA_017542485.1 Acholeplasmatales bacterium | reverse complement strand
TTTATTAACCTTATCATTTAATTCTAAATCTATACCACTATATAATTCTAATCCTTCTAATTCCTTCTTCTCATATTCTAAAAATTCAAGCTTATCCTTTAAATTCTTATTTCCTTCAACAATTCTATCGTATACCTTATATTTATCTAAATAATTATATAAAGCCTTAGAATAATTAAAAATAAGCTTATCAAATTTATTATCAGATTTAGGATCAATAAATCCTAAATAATTATCTGGATTAAATAATTTAAATAAATCATTTTGTATATGAATATCAGCTAAATAAACACTAACATTCTTTAAAAATTGTAAAGTAACATTAGTATCATTAATCTTAATAACATTTCTTCCTGATTCATGTATTTCTCTTAATATAGTAATATTATCTAATATCTTAATTGAATTACTATTAAATAAATCATCCAATCTATGATTATGAGTAAATACTCCTAAAACTTTCGCAAATGATTCACCATATCTAATCATATCACTATCTGCACGTGCTCCTAATAACAAGCTAATAGTATCAATAATTAAAGACTTACCAGCACCAGTTTCACCTGTTAATACTGTCATATCATTATTAAATTTTAAACTTAAATCTTCAATTATTGCAAAATTCTTTACAGATAGTTCTAATAACATTACTCTATACTCCTAACAAAAGCCAAAAAGTTTATATTACTCTTAATGTTTCTTTTAATTACACTAATAAATTCTTTATTTCCATCTCCACCTTTTATTGGAGATAAACTTATTCTATTTATACCTAAATTATATTTAGCTAATTCATCATTCAAATTTTCTAATATCTTTAAATATAAATTCTTATCCTTAACAATACCATTCTTTAAATGAATTTTACCAACCTCAAATTGAGGCTTAATTAAACAAACTAATGAATTATTATCATTAATTAATTCATTTAATTTAGGCAATAAATATTCAATACTAACAAATGAAACATCCATAACTAAATAATCAAATTCAATATCAGGATTATAATCCATAATATTAGTATTCTCTAATACTATAACTTTATTATTATTTCTTAATGATTCATGTAACTGAGATGTACCTACATCCAAAGAATATACAAGCTTTGCACCATTTTTAAGTGCACAATCAGTAAATCCTCCTGTAGAAGCACCAATATCTAAAATAACCTTATCATTAAAATTAAGCTTAAAATTATTAATGGCAGCTTCTAATTTATATCCACCTCTAGATACATATGGACATATATTATCAGAAATACTAATTTCTACACTACCATCAACATCATAACTTGATTTTAATATTACTTTCCCATTTACACTAACATTACCATTTTCTATTTCAGCCTTAGCTTTATTTCTTGATTCAAAATAATTATTTTCTACTAAATATAAATCTAATCTCATAATTATTCATTTTCATATTTAACAAGTCCACTATCAGTCATCTTACTTGTTACAAGCTCAGTATTAGCCTCTAATATTTCATAACACTTCTTTGATAATTCAACACCCTTAGTATAGCCCTTAACAGCTTCCTCTAAAGAAATATCCTTATCCTCTAATTTCTTTAATATATTTTCAAGTTCTGTCAAATAATCCTCAAAAGTTAATTCCTTATTCTCCATTTTCATTCACCTCTACTATTTTACTCTTAATAGTACCATCCTTTAATCTAGTAGAAACTATATCTCCACATTTAACATCATCAACTGATACTACTACTTTTCCATTTACACTACTAATTGAATAACCCTTATCCATTATCTTAAGTGGATTATTACCTTCAAGTGAATTCTTCAATAAAATAAATTGTGCTCTTTTTTCATCTAATATATGCTTGATCATTAAATTAAGTCTTTTTAAATCACTATCAACTATTTCCTTCTTATGATTTAAAACATTAATAGGATTTAAATTATCTAATCTTTTATCTAGATGAGTTAATATATTTTTATAATTATCAATATAATTAACAACACGTTTATTTAAAGTATCTAAATAACTCTTAATAGTTTCTTTTAATACTTCAACATTAGGCGTTGCAATTTCCGCACCTGCAGTTGGAGTAGCCGCCCTCATGTCGGCAACAAAGTCAGCTATAGTGAAATTTATTTCATGACCAACAGCGGATATAATAGGTATTTCACTATTATAAATAGCATAAGCTACCTCACGTTCATTAAATGCCCATAAATCCTCAATAGATCCTCCACCACGTCCAACAATTAGTACATCGCATAATCTATCAAAATTAGCTCTCTTAATTTGATTGGCAATATCTAATTTAGCATCATCACCCTGAACAATTGCAGGATACAATATCAAATGGCACATAGGATATCTACGACTAATAGTATTAATAATATCCCTTATAGCCGCGCCAGTTGATGATGTGACTACACCGATAGTCTTAGGAAATCTTGGAATTGGCTTTTTATGACTTACATCAAATAACCCTTCAGCCTCTAATTCTTTCTTTAATTTCTCAAAAGCTAAGAATAAATCTCCAACACCATCACTTTTTATTTCCTTAACATTAATACTATAAGTACCAGAAGGCTCATATACTTGAACTCTTCCTCTTACAAATACCTTCATACCATCAGCTAATTCAATTTTTACCCTTGATGCATACATCGCAAACATAGCAGCGTCAATTGAGGCATTTTCATCCTTAAGCTTAAAATAAAAATGCCCACGCGCATTTCTTTTGAAATTTGATATTTCTCCTTCAAGTAAAACATCCTCAAGATTTCTATCGTGGTCAAATTTATAGCTTATATATTTAGTTAGAGCAGTAACAGTTAAATAACGCTCCTCCATAATAAGCCCTCCTATATTTTTTTAGAAATATTATCAAGTAATCTATTATTAAAGCTTACAGCCTTATGATCACCAGTATCAGAATATAACTTAGTTATTTCTAATGCCTCATCAATAATAATCTTCTTATCTAATTCCTTTAACATCAATTCAGCTGTAGCAAGTCTAACAATTGCTTTATCTACAGTATTTAATCTTTCAATTGTATAATTAACCAATGTATCAGATATTAAAGCATCAATCTTATCTAAATTATCATTAATATATTCTAATAACTTTATAGCATCTTCAGTAATTTCAGAATTCTCATTAATTTCATCATTATCTAATATTCCACCTTTAGCATTAGCTAATGCTTCATCAACACTAATTTCATCAATATCAGCTATAAATAATATCTTCATTGCTTGAATTCTTAATATAGTTCTTTTACCTAATTTTTTCATATAACATACTCCAATTCAAAATCACCTATATTTTAGCATAAAATATACCTATTTAAAAGCAATATTATTTTTATCAAATAAATAAATTTTTTATCAAGGAAATTATAAAAAAATAAAGACCATTTTTACTCAAAATGGTCAATATTTCTAATATTTAAAATATACAAATAAATCATCTTTAGATATAATTAATTTCTCTTTATTATCTTGATTCTCATCTAATAAAATTAATTCATCATCTTTATATAATCCAATAAGTATATTTTCTCCATTAAAACAATTATAAAAAGATGATAATAATTGAGCTTTAGAATCAAATTCTAATTTATTTTCTATTTCAATTAAATTAGATGCTTTTGATATTACTATATCAAATCCATCACTCTCATCATGTGAATCAGTAGTTAATATCTTATCGAAGAATTTCTTTGAATCTTCATTCATAACTAATTGAGTTATCAATAAACTCATCATCTTATTAGAAACAATTGTATTTCTAATATTAAAATCTTTTACACTAGATAGATTTCTTGAATCTAATAATTCTGTTATAAATGTAATATTATCTCTTTTAGGGAAAGCCTTTGATAATTCAATTAATGTAACAAATACATTTGCATCATATGACTCAACACCTATTTGATCATCACTTAATATCAATACTTTCTTTAATCCCTCTGTTTCTTTAATATCATCAACTAATTCTTGATTATCATTTTTACCATATGTCTTTAAATCAAAATCAAATACAGATAATTCTTGACTTCTTCTTAAATTATCTAAGATAAATTCACTCTTATTATTCTTTCCTATAACAAAAATAGTACATTTTTCAATATCATTTTTATTAGATTTAGTCAAAGCAATATTACTTTCATATTCTTTTTCTCTTCTTTTATTTAATGACTTTTCATCTTTAGCAAGTAAGAATAATTTATTATTTTTAGCAACAGGAATAGCCTCATTATGCCACTTCATATAATCCTTAATATCACCATCATAATCATATGAATAAAATTCACTACCATCAAAAGAAAATACATTTAAATATACTTCAGCCATCTTAGGACTAACTAATGTTTGAGCTATAATTTGGCCTATCTTTCTATTAAATGATACAGGTATTAATTTCAACTTTTTTAAAGATTCTATAGTATATGATAAATTCTCTATTTGTCCTCTTGTAATATCAGAATCTGTTTCTACTACTACTTGACAATTAGGATTAATATTAAATGAGCCTAATCTTAATACAATTTTTAAATTTAATAAATCAGAATTAATAATATTATCATCATCACCATCAAACATATCATCTCTAGCCATAATACATATCTTTGATGCCTTCTCAATAGAAATATCCTCTAAATTACCTCTTAATAAGGTATCTCCTTCTTTAATTATTAAATTAACCTTTGATTTAAAATTCATATCATTAGTTAAAAATACTGATTTTATTTCATTTTCAATAAATTCTTTATTTTGATTAGATAATATTACAATATTATTCTTATAATCTTTTAACATCAAATTAAGGATAATATCAGGAACCTTTGAATTCCAATTTAATATAACAAAATGGTTATTAACATAAATCTTACCCTTAGCTTGTGATTTCTTATCAATATATTTTCTTAATGATGTTGTTACCATAGCGACAATAGCACCAGAGAATAATACCATCTCTATTACTACAATTACTACAGCCAAAATAAGCATTGTCAAATGTTCATGTACATCATAGCTAATTATAGTATTTGGCGCAATCATCCATTTAATACTTGTTATTAAAGCACCTAAATATTTACCATCAAAAAATTCATTATTATAATATTTACTATCAATAATATAAGCGATGAAAGCTCCAATCATTAATATAATAAAATTAATTAATAATAAAGTAATGATAGTAACTATCAAAGGATTTTGATATGTTTTTAATGTCTTCTTTGCTTTAAATTTTAAAAATATTGATTTTAGGAATTTCATATTTTCCTCCTTATATTTTTAAATTAATACCCATATGATAACTATAATATGTACTAATCTCATCTAATAACTTATTAAAATCAGTATCACTATATTTTCCAATATCCTTTTTATCGTAATAATATTCATTCCATAAATTTAATCTATCATAATCTAAGCAAGAACAATTATTACATAACGCCCCACCTAAATAAGTATTAAAAGAAACTAAATTATTCATATTATTACACTTAACACAGCTTTTTAAATTTGGTGCTATACCAAATACATATAGCATTTTTATTAAAAATACTGATAATACCTTTTTTGTATCATTATCCTTTAAAGATAATAATATTTTCTTTATAAATTCATAACATTTTTCATGATTAACATCATCTGAAATCTCTTTAATAATATCTATAATTACAGCAAATGCCTTTAATTTCTCAATTGATTGATTTAAATTATAAACACTATATTCCAATTGATATTCTGTCATTGTTTTAGTTTTGGTGTCTGTTGTTACAAATGATACAACATTACCTGTAGTAATAAAACCAAGCATTCCTTTTTTAGGATTTAAAGCACCCTTTGCGTTGACACTTATTTTACCATTTGGTGTATATAGATTTACAATTTTAGATGATTCCTTATAATCAATTGAAGAAATAACGATTCCTTCTGTTTTCATTATAATTCATCTGCCTTATAACCTAAATGAGCAAGTTCTTCTGGTCTATCCTTCCAATCCTTCTTAACTTTAACCCATATATCTAAATGTACCTTCTTTTCAAGAAGCTTTTTAATATCATTAATTGACTTATTCTTTATTTCCTTTATCATTTCACCATTATGTCCAATAATAATCTTTTTTTGACTATCACGTTCAACATAAATAGTAGCCATAATATCTATATAATTTGGATTATCAGGATTATCCTTCATATCATCAACTACACAAGCAATTGAATGAGGAATTTCCTCTTTAGTTAATAATAAAATCTTTTCTCTTATTAATTCACTAACAATAAATCTATTACCATGATCTGATAACATATCATCAGGATAATACTTAGGTCCAAATGGTAATGCACTTCTTATTGCGTCTAGCAATATATCAACATTTTTATCCTCAAGTACAGAAATAGGGAATACTCCAGCAAATGGATATAAATCTTTATATTTAGCTATAGTTAAATCTATATCATTAAATTTCTTTAATTGATCAACCTTATTAATAACTAAAAAAACAGGAACTCTTGTTTTCTTTAAATTATCTAAAATAATTAAATCTCCAGCTAATGGTTCCTTAACCGGAGTTGTCATAAAAATAATCGCATCAACACCACCTGTTGATTCATAAGATGCATTAACCATTCTTCTTCCCAATTCTGTTTTAGCTTTATGAATACCTGGTGTATCAGTAAATGCAATCTGATAATCATCAGTTGTTAATATACCTAATATCTTATTTCTTGTTGTTTGAGGCTTATCTGATATTATAGCTATTTTCTTTCCAATAACTTTATTTAAGAATGTAGACTTACCTACATTAGGTCTTCCTATAATAGCAACAAATCCACTTTTATATGTTTCAAATTCCATAATTATCTCTCCAATTTAAATGATAATGGTAACAATTCTTTAACTGTAGTCACTATCCTATCTCTATTATTATTACTTAAAATTACAGGTGTATCTGGATATAATAATTCATCCATAACCTCTCTACAAGCACCACAAGGTGTTACAGGATTATCCGAATTTGCAACTACACAAATCGCAACTACATCATCCCTTGTATAACATTCTGATATAAGCTTAAAAAGTGCGCATCTTTCAGCACACATTGTCATAGAATAAGACTTATTCTCAATATTACATCCTAAAATATATTTCCCATTTTTTAATAATATTGCCGCACCAACCTTGAATTTAGAATATGGGGCATAAGCATTAGCCTTAGCTGCTAAAGCATTATCAATAAGCTTTTCTATATCAAATGTCATCTTTTAACGTTCGCACCTTCCAATATTTTTTCTTGTAAATCAAACATAACCTTTTCCTCTTCAGGAGTTTGATGATCATAACCACATAAATGTAGGTAGCCATGAACTGCTAAAAATGCAAATTCTCTTCTTTCGCTATGACCATATTCCAAAGCTTGACTTTTAGCTTTATTAACACAAATAAATACATCTCCAAGTTCATTTGTTTGAACAATTTCATTATCATCAATTAATGCAAATGATATTACATCTGTTACCTTATCAATATGTCTAAATTCATTGTTAATTCTTTTAATTTCATTTTCATCAACGAAAATAACATTAAATTCTTTTTTAGAGTTTATTGTTTTAAATACATCTCTAATAACTCTCTGATATTCTCTAATATTATCATTTGTTTCGTTAAAAAAATTAATCTTCATTTTTCTTACCTAAAATGGATTCAAATTCCATCTTTTCCTTAACTCTAATATTATTTATAGTTACCATATTACCAATAATCATTTTAACAACATTCTCAAGTTTTGAATTTTCACTATAATCTGAAGGTAAAGCAAAATTAACTCTATCATCAGTTAAAAGTGGTAATATCTTATTTTCTTTACCAGTTTGATAAATAGCTATAGATTTCCCTCCAGATTCCTTCACTATTTTCATACAAGGAATATCAGTTAATCCATCGCCAAAATAAATCATATTATCATAATTAATAACTAATTTATTTGTTTTTTTATTAACACTATCATCATCTCTAATATCCAAAGCACCTTTAGCAATTCTAAAAATAAATTGTGTTTTATTTGTATAATTTATAGCTGTCTTAGGCCATACTGCCTCACCATCTTTATATAAGAAACTACAGCCATATATTTTTTTAAAATATTTACTGATAGGTGTTCCTTCTATTATCTCTGTTATTCCACTTGAAACAATATAATGTTCCAAAGTTACTCCCAAAGAAAATGCATATTGATTAATACGTTGAAACCAAGTATCTACACCATTATAAAATTCAATACTATTGCCACAAGAATTTAAATATTCTCTTGTTAATTTGATATTATTATTTTTACATTCCTTTACCATCATATACATATATGCAAGTATCTTATCTGATTCATTATCATTAACAATTTTACCAGTATTATCCCAGAAATCTTTAGGATTCATTTTTAAATTTTTAATAAAATCATAATTTTGCATATCTGTAGTAGATAATGTCTTATCAAAATCATATATTAATGCAATTTTCATAATACACCTTATGCACTAAATGCTAATACAGAAAATTGATTATTTAATCTTTGTAATTCTTTATAAATAAATAACAAGAAATCTGCATGTAAAATATAATTAGTTTCCAAATCCATAAAGATATTTACATATGATTTGGCTTCTTCTTCTGAAATATCTACACCAGTTGAATCAGTTAACGATATATCATATTTCTTATTTAATTCTTCTAATGTCATACCAGTAGTAGTTTTAATAAATTCAAGTGTATCATAAACATCAGTAAAGCATATTTTTTCAAGTGATTTATAATCTGATAATTCATTATAATATTGAACCTGATGTTCAAAAATATAATTTTGAACTAAACCACTATTTTCAAAAGAATTATCATTAGCTAAATATCTTAATAGATTAGTAGCGTATGTATAAAGTGGAGCTCCATCTATTTGTGATAAGAAACCATCCATAACTTCAATAATTTTTGTATCAATTGTATCTTTTATATCTTCAAACTGAGCTTCATTTATTAATCCGTTATTTAATTCTGTCTGATATTTACCTGTAAAATCATTAAATAAATTTAATGCAAATTCACGTTTAATATTTCCATTACCATAACATAACATAGACATTCTAGCATTAATAAAATAATAATGAACACCCTTAGATTCGATATGCTCAGTAGCTACATTTTCAATGCTTAAATCCTCTAAATAAGGAGTCTTAACATAGAAGCTTGAAAGCTGTGTAGTACCCTGCATTAAATTAATCTTTAATAACAAGAAATCTGGATCATTTTCTCCATATACACCAATTTGTGTTTTTGATTCAGAATCAATTTCAAAAGAAAATTTGCTAATTTCTTTTTTACTGAAAAATGAAACTAAAAATTCATCATGATTAAATAAAAATGGAACATCAAGCTGAGATATAAGCATACCACCTGTGTCGACTAAATCAAGTTGACTATCAATATATTTACTTCTTGATTCAATAATCTCATTATTTATGTTCTCCTTAGCTTCCATTAAAGCAAGAGGGAAAACTGCTGCTCTATTATTAGTATGAGCTCTAGTCTTATTTGAGTTTTTAGCTTTCATTTCTTCATCAACATCATATTTACATAAATTTCCTAAAAAAGCATTCTTGCCAATAGATTTAATTGATTTTGGAAGCTTAATTTTATCTATACTACAGCTAATAAAAGCCCAATCTTCTATTACCTCTACACCTTCTTCAAGTACTACTTCCTTTAAAAGAGGGCAGCTAGCAAATGAATATGCGCCAATAACTTTTACTGTACCTGGGATAATAACCTTTTTTAGTTTACCCATTTCAGTAAAAGAATTTTGTTCAATTTTAGACATTTGATTTCCTTCAATATTTGAAGGGATAGTTAAATTTATGTCATCCTTTGTTGTACCTGTAACAACAAATATTTTTCCTTGTTGCTCATAAGTTATCATAAATATTACCTCCAAAGAATCGATAGTTATATATATTTTAACAATTATTTGCATTTTTTTCAATATTACTTAAGTAATATAGAAATTTAAATGGCAATTAAGTATAAAAAAATGAGCAATCGTTAAATTGCTCATTAAGTCCAAGTTATTTTTAGAAGAATACGTCTCTTGCTTTTTCTTTAACCTCTTTAGATACAGAATATGGAATACGTGTTGTATATCCAGCCTTAGCAGCAACAATCATATATACTGGCCAAATTTGAATAGTCTTATTCCATTCATTTACTGTATCATTATACACTTCACGTGCTGCAGTGATTTCTTTTTGTAAATAAGAATTTTGTTGAATTGCATCCTTAATTTCCTTATGTGCTTCTAATTGAGGATATGCTTCAATTTGAAGATTTAATCTAGCATTTAAATTCTCAATTTTTGTTCCTGCCTCATTACGTTCAGTGTCTGTCATTCTTCCAGAACGTGCCATTGCTATTGCAGTAAATGTTTCTTTATCTAGGTTAACTGCAGTTTGAACTAATTTAGCTAAGTTTTGTAGAATAACAACTCTTTGCTCTAAATAGTTATCAATTTGTGATGCGTCATGTTGTAGTTTTTGCTCCAATTGACGTAAATATTGTGCAGCTTTAATCTTCTTTGATAAGAAAATTAATCCTGGAATAATAGGAATTGGTAAAAACCATAATAAAACTTGGAATATTGTTGAACCTGTTCCTACCTTTACTGGAATTTGCTTAGCGATAACGTTAATATCTCTACCTTCCTCACGTACTGGTCCTGTCTCTTCATCTAATGCATTTGCCATAATATTCACTCCTTTTTCTTAATTAATTTATTCTATATAGATTTATATCTATTATAGCCTATTTGTCTGATTCTTCAACATCATTTTCTTTATCAATAGAAATATCAACATCACTTTCAGATACTTCTTTTTGATCTTTTTCGGATAATGTATTGATGTCATCAACACCAACACCTTCCTTTTGAGAGTTTTTATCCATCTCATCTAATTCTTTTTCAAGTTCTCTTACTGTCTTTTCAATATCAAATACTTCTTCAACCTTAGATGTTGTATTTAATACATCACTTATATTGTTACCAACAATCATATCACCTGCAATAATAGTTGCCAACAATCCTCTTTCAAAACGGTAATCGCCTCTTCCAGCTTTTAAGCCTTCGATAATAGATCTAATTTTATCAGCATAACCACTATTAAAATTAGGACGTGAAATTTCAGATTCCTCTACACTCATTTCAGTTTCTTTAAATACCGGAATATATTCAATCCAATATACTGGAATGGTATGCATTCTTCCATCTCCACCCATCTTAGTAACATATGTTACTCTACGCTCAGCTCTAAATGAGTTAGCAGTGATTAAAACTCTATCTGTTTTATTGTTTTTTGAAATATATGTAGTCTTATAAATATTAGGTGTAGCAGCTTTTGGATGCTTTAAATCATTAGGATTAAACCTGTTTGCCATTGCCTCATGCTCATATGTAGAAAGATTGGCATCAATATCTTCACCATAAATATATTCAATAGACTTATGCTGTTGATAAATAGGTATAGACATTAAAGGTGCTATTTCAAAGAAGAAATTCTTAAAATATTTATTATTATAATCAATAAAGAATTCTTTTGCAGCATCATGATCATTTGATATAAATAATGTTGGATTGGCATTATAATTGAATGATTGACTATGGATTGATTGAATGTAATTTAATGCATGCTCCTTAACCATAGAAAAATCATCGCCATAAGGACCATCCTTCAATAAATGTAACATATTCTTTTGAGCAAGTGGAGTAAATAACAAACGATATTCTAATTCATTATTTCTATCTGTTCCACCAAACAATACTTCAAATTCATCATTACCAAATCTTGCATAATTTGTATTTGGATCATTATCCATCATTTCTTTTCTTTGCTTTTCATCTAATTTATGAGCACCTTTTTTAACAAACTTCTTTAAATCTTTTCCTTCTAAATCAGATCCCTTAGAAGGCATTCTAGAAAATGTTAATTTTGGTGCAGCATCATTTCCATAAATCAAATATGTAACATATTGATAATAAGGTGCCTCATGACGAACATATGCTCTTAATGTTTGAGTATGATGAACTGTTTGTGTTCCATTTTTTGTATGTACTCTTGTAGTCCAATGGATAACAATTGATCCTTCATATGTCTTCATTCTCATATCCATTCTAAAATCCTTACATAATAAGAATGGATTACCTAAAATAGATCCTGATTGGACATAATATGTAGATGCATTATTGTCAACACCTGCATCCAAGCCATATTTTTTATTCATATAATAGTACTTTTTATTATCGAAATGTTTATCCATTTGGAATAATGGAATTGTTCTTTCAATTAATAATGCAGGAATTCCCCAATCGTATAACGCATTAAGTGGCGCCATTTGTCTCCAAGATAATTCTGTTAATTCTTCTATTTCTTTTTTCAAAATATCAAGCTCAGATTGTAATTTTAATGTTTTTGGTATTAATACAAAAACTATTAATAATATAGTCATAGCTATAAATAAACCAGCACCAATCCATATCCAAACTTTCAAAGTATTATTATTACTATTAGTTGTAATGAATATAGCAACTAATACAAAAATAACAGATAAAATTATCAATAAAATTTTGAAAAAATTTAACCAACGTTTTTTTCTTTTCTTCTTTTTGTATTCTTCTTGTTTTGCTTTTAATTCCTTAATTGTCTTTCTATTTGCTTCAACATCAATCTTTGATGTTTCAACTAATTCCTCGAAATAACTTTTAGCATTATCATTAAATTGTTCTTTATAAATCTTGTTGTAGGATTCAAGTGGTTCTAAAATCTCATCAGCCATTCTTCTCAACCCCTTTATGAAAAAATTATATCATAACTACCATTAAAATTAAACATATTTTGAATAACATAATCGCTATTAATTATTAATGAATTTCTCAATTTCAATCATTAATTCATTGTCATTTTGATATTCAAATGTTGATGAATTAACATTAATTATTTTACCAATATATTTTACATTTCTTAACTCTTCTAATGTATTAATAAAATCATTAATATTAGTAAAATCCTGTGACTTATGAACATAATGTCTATTCTCATTTAACCTATTTAAAAATCTCTTATGTAATATTTCATTATCACCTTTAAATACTAATGATAATACATCATAATCATACTCTTCTACTATAGATTTTAAAACATCCATTTCATATGGCTTAAAATTTGATTCAACAATAATAGTTCCCATATTTTTCTTAATTAAATAACATATTAGATCAAATGAAATAACAGACAATTTTTTATTTTCTTCCCTATTATTAACTAAAATATTATCACCTAATATTTCCTTTAAATTATCTTTATTAATAACTAAAATATTATATTTATTACCAATAATATTAGAATATGTAGATTTTCCAGATGCTAAATCTCCACCCATTAAAATAAGTTTTTTCATAAATTATCACCTCGTATAATATGTAGTGTAGATTTAGACCTTGGATAAGTCTAACTACATATTAGTATATTTGAAGTCCTAGTGTTATAATTTTATAAGATATAACTAGATGAATGAGCTTAATCACCTTGTAGCTTTTGACTACT
>JAFXXC010000031.1 GCA_017542485.1 Acholeplasmatales bacterium | reverse complement strand
CAGGTATCATTATTACAAGGGTTAATGCTTGGGGATTATTATGGAAGCGTAACTGTTAAAGAATTAAAGAGTATGGGAAATACTGGTATTGGTACATTTAATAGCTTAAATGGTGAATTAATATTAATTGATGGAATTTGTTATCGCGCAAATGATTCATTAGCTTTAGAAGTAGTTAGTGATGATGAAACTGTACCATTTGCGGATGTTACATTCTTAGATAATGATTTAAGCTATGAATTAAATGGTTTAAATAGTATAGAAGAGCTAAAATCCATTTTAGATAGCAAAGTTAAAGAGCTTGGCACTAATCGTTTTTATATGATTAGAATAGATGGATTATTTGATGAGATATATTTTAGAAGTGAGAAAAAGCAATCTTTACCATATAAGCCTTTAAATGAAGTATTAAAAACAGATCAAACATTTAAAACAATGACTAATACAAATGGAAGTATAGTTGGATTATATACACCAAATTATATGTCTGATTTAAATGCGGTAGGATGGCATTTCCATTTTGTTACAGAGGATAGAATAAGTGGAGGCCATGTATTAAATGCTGATTTAGGTGAATGTAATATTACATGGGATTATACAGATTCATTTAATATGTATTTACCAGATGGTGAATTCTTTAACACTTTAGATTTAACAGTTGATCAAGATGAGGCTATTAAAGAGGTTGAACAAGGAAATTAATTAAAATAATTTAGATGAAATGTGACATACTCTCTCAACTTCAATAAGTGAGAGAGTATGTCACAATACCTGCTAATAATCTATATTATGAGGCAAGTAATATTATTTCCCGCAGAGTCTGAGAAAATTTTGTGGTTTTCTTTTACATTTAACAAAGAAGATTTTTACTGAAAAATTTTTTTTAACAGTAACAATAAATATTGTTATCCTTAAAGAGGAAATTAATAGATTCCAAAAAAGGGAGTAGAAATCTATAAATAGGGTTATTGTTCATCAATACAGTATTATTTAATACTCGGACATAAATTAAATTTCGAGACTTTTACCACTATGTGGTAGGAGTTTTTTATTTTGAATATTTGTTTTATTTAAAAATTAAAGATATTTCAATTATGTTGAAATAATTAATTATATTTTATATAATTATATAAACGTTTAATTAGAAATAATTAACGAAATAATAAAATATTAGTTAGAATATATAAAAATAAAAAGAAAACAGTCAAACCAAAATGGCTTAACTGTATGATTCTATAAATGGCAGGGGCAGAAGGATTCGAACCCTCACTAACGGTTTTGGAGACCGGCTTGCTACCATTGACAATATGCCCCTATCGACTTGTTTATTTTATCATATAGATATGTTTTATGCAAGATAAATTTAAAAGTTAAATAAGATATTGGAAGTGATGAATATGTTTAAGCTTTTAGTAACATTAATACCAACTATTTGGTTTATATTAATAATTTTGTGGGGCTTTTTAATCGGATTAAAAAGAGGATTTAGAAAAAGTACTATTTTGTTAATTCATGCTGTTGTGGCATTTGCTATTGTATTAACATTTTATTTGATAATGGTTAATTTAGATGCTGCAGATGAAATGATTGTTAATGTAACTAATAATTTCATGGGCGAAGGTGGATTACAAAAAACCATGGAGGTTGGTGCTGATAATCATACGTTATCAGATATATTAACAGAATACATTATAAAGCATGTTAATTATGGAGAAGGTATGACGTTAGCATTAGAAGAAAATGCACATTATTTATCTACTCTTGTAAGCTTTGCATATCATATTGTGTTCTTTTTTGTAGCATTGTTATTATATGATATTTTATTGTTTATCTTTTATATTGTATATCTTATTTTCTATTCTGAAAGAAAGCATAAAGCTAAGATGGAAGAAAAAGAAAGAGAAGAAGGATCTACAGTTATGTACAAAAAGAGACATCTTCTTGGTTCTTTAGTTGGAACATTAAGAGCTTTAGTTAAAGGTATATTCGTAATGAGCTTTGTTGGAGCGTTCCTTTTTCTTTTAGGTGGTGGATTAGGTAATTATGAATATAAGAAGGAATATGAATTTAATGATCCTAATAGAAAGAGACTTTATGATGTTTATGAAGCATTAGGTAGTTATGGAAATACTGGTATTTTTAAGATATTAAATGT
Source organism: Acholeplasmatales bacterium (assembly GCA_017542485.1). Taxonomy (GTDB): domain Bacteria; phylum Bacillota_I; class Bacilli_A; order Acholeplasmatales; family Anaeroplasmataceae; genus Anaeroplasma. Next base: position 56,108 of record JAFXXC010000031.1, on the reverse strand, counting down.
TATAAAAGACGAAAACGAAGTTCCATATTATTATTTTATAGCTAATACAGTATTATCTGGTAAATATGTAAATCCTGATTTAAATCAAAATAGAAATGTATATTTTGTTAGAGAATTAGGCGAATACACAAGATTTATGAGAGAAACATTTGACCTTTTAATGAAGTATGATGAAGATACTATGGTTAAGGTTATAAATGGTGAAATTGAACCTAATGATGATAAAGTATTTGCAATATTAGGTAATGAAGAGTTCCAAAAGGAATTTACAGGGTTGATTGATAAAGTTGAATCTGGAACATATGTGTTAGATTTTAGTTTATCTATGATTGATTCGATAGCTGCACATTTCGATAAGACAGATATGTCTAAGAATATGGATGAAAAAACTAATGAATTAATAAAAGTAATGCTTGTTAGTGATTATTATTCTCCTTATGTACCTGATGATGCTAGTAAAAAGACTAGTGGTCAAAAGGTTGAGACATTAAAGGTATCTAATTTATTAGAAAGAAATGATGTTAAATTATTGTCAGCTGCGTTATTATCAATTTTGGCACAACCTAAAGAAATGTCAACAAATGATAAAATATTTAGCTATAATAAATATTTAGTTCCTGCATTAAGACAATTATCAATATTGAATAATCCTGAAAGAAAAAAAGAAGTAAATGGTGCTCTAGAAAGAATATTTGTAGCAATCGAGAATATGTATGATAGAAGTGACAAGCCAGGAGATGATGAATTATTAACTGTTGAACATCTTGAATTAATGGCAGATAGTTCTATAGATTGGGCTGGAGAAATTGGAAATTTACTTGATTCATTACATAGCTTAGGTAATTTGGCTGAGACATCTTATGATCCAAATGATGGTAATATTTTGAATGCAATATTTAAGGTATTTGATAAGGATGGAGCTAATTATAATGCAAATATGACAGAATATGATAAATTGACTGAAAGCCTAGAAAAATCAAAGATATTAGATAAGATATTAGAAATTGATCCTATTTATGATGGTATTATGAGTGGTTTAACATCTTTATATAGTGAGGTTTATGTTCCTGAGAATATAAAGTTTGCTAATGATGGTGGAGAATATGGAGAAATACATTGGTTCTTAAAAAGCTTGAAGGATGTTATGACTAGTGGAAATAATGCTAAGTTAATATCTACTTTAATGAATAAAGAGCAAAGAGAATCAGTTAATATGATGTCATTGATAAAGGAATTCTGCACTAATATAGCTGCCGAAGGTATGGGTGAAGGAACTATAATTGATACTGCTTGTAGTTCAAAGATAATGCAAATGTTACTATCAAGTGTAATATTTGCAAATCAGGATATTTCTGATGATTTTTCAATTTACGTACCACTTAGTGCATTAACTTATGTAAATGATGAATTTAAGAATTTGATTATTAAAGAAGAACTTGAAGAAGTATTATTTGTTATTCCAAGCTTTATGGATGAAATGATTAAATTTACTGATAGTAGTGATACAGAGCATTATTATAATTACAATTATATTATTGATACAATTTCTAGACCGGAAAGTTTAATATTTGAAAGTGATATTATTGAGGCTACATTATCTAGTGTATTAATTGATAAGTTTAGAGGCAGTGATGTTATTGTTATTCCTTCAACATTATCAACACCAGAAGAATGGCTTGCTTCAAATGAAGGTATTGGCGAATTAAGAACAATTGTTGAGGCAATTAAGGCAATAGGTGTTGATGTTAACAATATTAGTGCTGACAATTTCGCTGATAAGATAATAAATTTAAATGAACAAGCATCTGGAAGAACTGAAACAAAACTTGAGTTGTTATGTAGTAGTCAAATATTACATGCAACATTTAGTTCAACATTAGATAAATATGTTACTGATTCAGGCGATAATCCTATGGTAGATACTAATGCAAAGAAGGTATCTAAGGATTCAGATGGTTATTACAAGATGGAAGAATTAAGTGCATTAGTAGATGTTATTAATGAATTAGATTTGGATGTTAAGAACATGTCTTTGAATAATGTTACTGATACTATAACATCATTAAATGGTGAAGCTAGTGTTGATTCTTCTAAATCAAAACTTGATGTAATATATTCATCAAATTTAGTTCAAAGTATGCTATATATTAAACTTAATAATATAATTACTTCTAATGAAATGTTAGTTGATCATCCAAATGCAAAAGAAAAAGCAAATGGAAATTATGATATTTATAAGAAAACAGAAGTCAAAGAATTAATCGCATTTATTAGTGGTATAGGCGCAACTAAACTTGATAATATTGATATGGATTCTATAACATTAAGTGATAATGCAATCGATAGTGTTGCATTAAGTGAAATATTAAAAGCATCAATTTCAAAAGAATTAATTAATAAAGATGCATTGGTAATATTAGATAGTGATTATGATGATACAAATGATTATATTATTGGTACAGCATTAAAAGAACTATTATTATCAGTTAAGAATGGATTAAATATTACAAGTATTGGTACAGACTTTACTACTGACTCAATTAAGTTACCTTCTAATGATAAGGTTGGTGTATTACTTGACAGTGCTATTATGCAATCAACAATTTCTGCAAAGATTAGTGCAGGTTCTGATGATGCATATGTTATTAAGACCGAAGCTTCTATAGTAAAAGATTATGAGAATAATAATACTATTTTAGTTAGCAAAACTGAATTAATTAATTTCATTGAGGGTATTGGTACATTATCTAAAGATAATAGCTATGAAGTAGAAATTAATAATGAAAACTTAAAGGCATTATCTACAGATGATTTAAATAAAGCATTAGCATCAAACATTTTACATAATATAATCTCTAAATATATGATTGATAAGTTAGATGCATATATTTCTCCTGCTGATAAAGAGACAATTGATGTATATGATATTAATACTTTAGATGAAACTGATTTTGAAATAGTTAAGAAAGAGCGCATAGCTTTATTTATAGCAATGTTATAATAAATTGAGGGGAAGTTTAATTCCCCTCTTTATTATGGATAAAATAAAAAAGACACAAATGTGTCTTTAATAATTACACTGGGGCGCATGACAAGATTCGAACTTGCGAATGACGGAGCCACAATCCGCTGTGTTAGGCCTCTTCACCACATGCGCCATTTGAACGTGCAATACAATTATACCTAAATTTAATTATTTGTAAAGAGATAGTGTTGAAAAAATATAAAAAAATGATACAATTAACTAGTGATTATATTTTGAAAGGGTGTTTTTTAATATGTTTAGAACGATATTAAAAATTGGTTATATAACTGTTGTTTTAGTATTGGCAGTTTTATTTGGTGTCTTAAATTATAATACAGGTGCTGATGATGTTTTTATTGATAAATTAAGGGAAGCTGTAGCAAGTGAAGATTCTAAGGAACTTGCAAATGTATTTTCTGCATTTTCATTACCATATGATGGTAATCCATATGTAAAGGTAGATACAGATGGAAAGAATAATTTAACTGTATTTGGTTCTGTTAACATGCTTAATGTTAGCTATACTGAGACAGTAGATGGTGAAGAAAAATCACAAACTTATAAAGAAGTTGAAAATGTTTATTATGTCTTTATAAAAAATATTAATTATTCTGATGGTAATAAAATTGATGGAGATAATATAATAAACAAAACAGGATTAAGATTTTATAATGAAGATGGTAAATATTATGATTATCACTTTGTTGTTGATAAGAATATAAATAAAGAAGAATATTCTGATAAGATTGATACACCAACTAAAGGATTAGTTAATGCAAAAAGAGATCTTAATAATTTGTTTAGACAACGTGGTACACAATTTGATTTTATTGTATCAACTATTAGTGAATCATTAGTAAGTTATATTAAAGTTCAATTAGATAATAAGGATATTGTTAAATTTAATTTATTAGATAGAGATGGAGAAAAAGTATATAATCTAGCTAATGATTTAGAGGTTAGATTTGATTTTTCACAACAATTCTTCAGTGATATTAAAACATTTAGAGATTCATTTAGATTATATTATGGCGCACAGGATCAAGAAGCTCAAGATTATAAGGATGCAGTTGAATATTTAGAAAAATTTAAAGTTACAGACTTGAATAACGCTAATTATTTAGAAGGATTAAAAAAGGACGAAATTTATAATGCAAAGCTTGTATGGCGCTCTATTGGTATTTCAGCTTTATTTGTATTAGCATTTACAATTGTTTATATTTTATTATTCCACTTCAAGCTTATTAAGAGAATTATATTTAGAGAAAACCGAAATAAAGGAAGATATGTTCCTAATAAGGTTAATAGAGGTAATTATAATTATCAGCCAAAGAAAAAAACTGAGGCTATTGACGCTGAAGTAAAAGAAATTAAGGCTGAGACACCTAAATCTAATAATGCAGAAGAAGTAAAATCTGATAAAGAAAACAATTAATATATGATGAGGCTAGCAATAGCCTCATTTACTTTAAAAATAATATTGACAAATAGCAATCAATTGTATACAATATAATTGTAAGCTATTAAAGGAGGGGTAGTATGTATGATTGTGCTATTATAGGTACAGGACCTGCAGGACTTGAGGCAGCTTTAACATTAAAAGCTAGAAATAAAAATTTTATATTAATTGGATCTAATTTATCTAGTGAGAAGGTATATAAAGCTCACGAGATTAAAAATTATTTAGGCTTACCAAATATCTTAGGAAATGATTTTCAAAATGCATTTTTAAATCATATTAAATTAATGGATATAAATATTACAAATGATATGATTATTCAAATATATGATATGGGTGATTATTATGCACTTCAAGGAAAAGAAGAGATGTATGAGGCTAAAAGTATCATTATCGCAACTGGTGTAAAAATGGAAAAGCCATATATTGGTGAAAATGAATTATTAGGAAATGGTATTTCATATTGTGCTACATGTGATGCACAACTATATAAAAATAAGGATATTATTACTATAGTTGATAGTGCAGATGAGCTTGATGAAGTTAATTTCTTAAGTGAAGTTGTTTCAAATTTAAAATTAATTCCACTTTATGATAATAATTTGGAAAATCGTTGTAATATAGAAGTAGTAAATGAAAAACCAGTTGAAATAAAGAAGGTAGATAAGAAAAGAGTTCTTATTACAGATAAGAATGAATATAGTGTAGATGGAATATTTATTTTAAGAAAATCAGTACCATTATCATATTTATTATATGGTATTGAAATGGATGGAAGTCATATTAAGGTAGATAGGCTTATGAAAACAAATTTAAGAGGCGTATTCGCTGCTGGTGATATTGTAGGTAAGCCATATCAATATATTAAAGCTGCTGGAGAAGGAAATGTCGCAGCTATTAGTGTAGTTAGCTTTTTAGATGAATTAAGGAGGAATAAAAATGAAAACTAATTTAACATTAAATGAATTAAAGAATAGAACAGGAGTATCTGTAGTAGATATGAACGCTACATGGTGTGGTCCATGTAGAATGCTTAAGCCAGTTTTAGAAAAGCTTGAGGGTGAATATAATGATGTAGAATTTTATGGAGTTGACGTTGATGATAATCCAGAATTCGCTGAAGAATTTGGTGTATCAAGTATTCCTTGTGTAATTTTGGTTAAGGATGGTAAGGAAGTAGCTAGATCTGTAGGATTTAAGCCATTTGACCAAATGAAGAATTTCGTTGACCAATATAAATAATAAAATAATATTTTAATTAATTGCTCATAATTTTATGAGCAATTTTTTAATTTTGTTTGAATTAGAAAAACAATGTTGCACTTTTGTTGCGCTTAAAATGTTATAATAATTTAAATTAAGGTTTATAAAATGGGAAGATATAAATACTAAGAAAAAGTTAATATTTTATCATATTTAGGGAGGCTATGTTTATGAGTAAAATTAAAAGATTTTTTATTGTTATTGCAATTGTAATTACTTTTGGGTTATTTATATCCATTACTAGTAATGTAAAAGCAGAAGAATTGAATTTAGATTTAGATTTTAAAGCGGATTCTAATGGTGGTGAAGCACTTGAGCCAAGAAAGAATCTTTATGAGGATAATGAGCAAATAATTATAAAAAGTTTTGAAAATGAATATTTAAATCAGACTACTTATTATGTAGTACCTGTTAGACCAGCAGGTGGTACTGCTACATATGTAGAAGATGATGGTTCATATACATTTGATTATGCAATAGTAGCTCAATATTATAGTAATTTTAGTCAAAATCAAATTAAAATGGAAGTCTATAATCCTGGTGTAAAAGTTGATGTTTATTATTGTATTACAGAAAACCAAGATACATATACTACCAATGCTTCAGCTGAAATTACTGCACCTTTAATTTTAAGAAATTCATCATATGAAGCTATTGTCAGATATTCTGATGTTAAAGTCAAGGCAACGGATGTAAAAAAGGAAACAATAACTTTTGACGAAACAGGAACATTTTATTTAGGTACTCAATCAATGAAAACTTTAGTTTTATTAGGATTTAAAGTAACAAAAGGTTCAATCACACATAATGTAACAATTCATGATAGGGGAGAAACTAGCGTCGTAGAAGTACCTGTAGATATTTATTTAAAAGCTAAAAATAGACCTTGTTATTCATTTGGTGGTTATTATTTAGATGAAAATTTTGAAAATGCATTTGATTATGAAAATACATATGTAACTGAAGATATGGAATTATATGTTAAATGGGATGACAATGGCTCTTTTGATAAAGGTAAATATGCAATAACTTCACATACAATTTATGAACTATATAATTCCACTAAAGACTATCCTGAAAGACCATATCGTTTTGTTAATGAAGAATTAAATGATGTTTTTACACTTATGGCTGGTACAAATATTAATAGTCAGTATCATTTTGTCGCTATAGGTGAAGTATCAAATACTTATGGAGGAGTTAAATTAAATTTACCAGCTAAAGGCAAACTTATTGTTAATGTTAGTGGAACTTGGCCTTATGCTACAACAGCTAAATTAATTGATTCTAATGATAATAATATTGAAGCTATTTCTGGTAATGTTAATTGGACAAAAGAAGGAAACAATAATGCCCAAACAGATAGAAGAGATATAACTTATTCTATTGATTCAGCTGGTACATATTATTTTGGTGGTACAAATTATCTTGCATTTTATTCAATGGAATTTATTCCTGAAGTATTACCATTAGTTCAAGAAGCAAAAAATGAAACATATACATATATTAGATTTGTATCAATTATTAATAGTGATGTTGAAATTAATGCTACAGATGTAACTTTCTCAATAACAATGAATTATACTGACAAAGAGCCTAAAACTGTTAATTATACACCATATGTAGTTAAGAGAATCACTCAATCAGGTTCTACATATGTTGCGAATGTATATGGTGAATCTCATACATTTGATAATGCTGTTAATCCAACTGAATATTATGTAGTATTTGTATTAAGATTAACAACATCTAAATATAGTGGTAATACAGTTAAAGCTACTATAACATATAATGATGTATCTTATGAATCAAGCTCTGTGACTATTTAGTTAGGAGGGATTATAATGAAAGATTATGTTAAACCAATAATTATAGATGAAGAAATTGAATTAGAAGATGTTATAGCTGCATCACAAGTTGCCGATGTAGATGAAATAATTACAGATGGAGATAAATATTTTTAAAAATAATTATGAAGAAATTATTATTTATAATTCCAATATTTTTATTATTTCTTGTAGGATGTAATTTAAATCCAAATACATCAACTACTACAATTTTACCTACTAGCAATATAACATCTAGTGATACACAAGAAACAAGTAAAAATGTAACATCAAATACTGATGTTATACCTACAACTACAAAAGAAGAACCTGTTGAATCTAGTAGTGATGTAAAACCTACAACTAGTGTAGAAACATCTAGTGAAGCAAGTACAACATCAAGTCAAATAGTTCCAATCACATCAAATGATGATGTATATGATGATGATATTTCTTGGGGATCATTTCATTAATTTTTAGCAAGGCATTTATGCTTTGCTTTTTATTATGTTGCTCGAAGAGTAAAATAAAACCACCTGCTCTGCGGGTGTGACCATAGGTGCTTATAGCTTTGGTAAAAAATAAAAATCTTTCCAATATGGTATAATGGCAGTGTCCAATTGCCTACACTCAAGAAAGGAAAGATTTTTATGTCAAACATTAAGAACGATGACACAAGTAGTTTATCACATACAAGGTGGAATTGCCAGTATCACATAGTCTTTACGCCGAAATATAGGCGTAAAGCTATATATGCAAAACTAAGATCAGATATAGGAAAGTACATTAGACGACTTTGTGCATACAAAGGAGTCGAAATAGTGGAAGCTCATGCAATGAGTGACCACATACATATGCTTGTGAAGATACCACCAAAATTAGCAGTATCATCTTTCATGGGGTATTTGAAAGGTAAAAGTAGTTTGATGATATTTGAAGAGCATGCCAACCTGAAATACAACTACGGAAGCAGGCACTTCTGGGCCGAAGGATACTATGTATCGACAGTTGGTCTGAACAAGAAGACAGTTCAAAACTACATCAAGAATCAAGAATTGGAAGACCAACTGGAAGACAAGAAGAGCCTGAAGGAGTATAAAGACCCGTTTACGGGTAAGTAAGAGTGTCAAAGGCAATTGGCAAACAAAAAGGCCCTGAAATCGGGGCCGCCAGTAACAAGGCTTGGAGCCGTTGTGAAAAACCACGCCTTTAGACGTGGATTTTTATTTTTTATTAGACATAAATAATGTCTATTTATTGCAAGAGTATTATTTTAATGTTAAAATAATAATTAGGTTTATGAGGTGAAAAAATGGGAAAAACTAGTGCGTCAATTAAGTTAATACAAATTTTGTCTTCAAGAAGTGATTTTATTAGTAGTAGTGATTTAGCTGATTTATTAGAAACTAATCCTAGGAATATTAAAGAATATGTTAAGGAAATAGAAGAATGTGGATATGTTGTAGAATCATTGAAGGGTGTTTATGGTGGTTATAGATTAAATAGATCATCTACCATGCCATCTATAAAATTAACATATGAAGAAAAACAAGCATTAATTGAAGGAAGAGAATTTTTGCTTAAGAAGAATGATTTTATGAAAAATGAGGAATTTGGATTAGCTATCGGAAAAGTTTTATCTGATTTGAGTGCTGCTAATAGTATTACTCCTATTACTATGATTGATAGATTTCCATTAAGTATGGATAAGACAGAACTTCAAAAGAGATATGGATTATTGAATGAAGCTATCGAAAATTTATTGAAGGTAGATATTAGCTATAAGGGCGCTAAGGGAAATATAAAAAATCATATAATTCATCCATATAAATTGTTTGTTTATAATGGTAGTTGGTTCGTTTTGGCTTTCAATGAAACAGTTAATGACATGGGATATTTTAAATTTAATAGAATAGATGATTTGTTTGTTACAAGGAATCATTTCACTATTATGAAAACTTATAATGAAAAAGATTATTTGGATGATTTTTCTATGAAGAAAAATGGTGATTTTTATCATGTTGAATTAGAAATAAGTAATATGAATAGTGTTATGAGTGAAAGAGTATATGGTAAAAATCAAGTTATAGAAGAAATCGATAATAAGCATATTATTTTTAAATGTGATATGCAAAATAAGGATATGATATTGTCATTCGTGTTATCGTTAGGAACTAACTGTAAAGTGTTAAGTCCTGATTGGTTAAGAGATAATGTTAAAGATACTGTTTGGAAGATGATGGAATATTATGAAGAATAGTGTTGAGAATATATTTTTTGATTTTAATGGTACTTTATTAGATGATTTAGATTTATGTTTAAGATTGTTAAATATATTACTAAGTGATCAAAAAAAGCCTAATGTTGATATGGATAGGTATAAAGATATTTTCACTTTCCCTGTTAAAGATTATTATATAAAAGCAGGATTAGATTTTGATATCGAGTCTTATGAGAGTATGGCTGTTAAGTTCATATATAGATATAAGGAAGGTTATAAGAATTGTAAATTATATCCTAATGTTAAGGAAACATTAGAATATTTAAAAAATAAGGGAATTAGATTAATATGTTTATCTGTTACTGAAATTGGTATGTTGATAGAACAATTGAAATATTTTGGTATATATGAATATTTTGATGATGTGTTAGGTAATGGTGATATTTATGCCAAGTCCAAAGAAGAGGTAGCTATTGATTTTATAAATAAGAATAAAATTAATAAAGAAAAATCAATTCTTATTGGAGATACAATTCATGATTATGAATGTGGTAAAAAAATGGGTGTTAATGTTGTATTAAATTATTCAGGACATCAAAGTATTAAGGTATTAGAGGAGGCACCTGTGCCTATTGTTAGGGATGTTAGTGTGTTAAAGGAGATTCTATGATAATAATAAATGAAGATTTTAATGATTTTAATACAGGTGAGTTTCCTTATGACTTAGGACATACAGCATTAGGGGAGTACCATCATATTGTTTATCCTGGCTATTACGGGAATTTTTATGATCCGGTTCCTCTTCATCAGTGGAGAAGTTTAGATGGAAGTTGGTTAATAACTGAAGAAGATGGAATTAAGTATTTAGAACAAAATAGGGGAGATAATACTAAAGGGGCTTTTACTAACGTATATCCTACTTTAACACATAAGATGAGACTATTTTCTTCGTATGTAATTGATTGTGATATTAGATTATTTGATTTAAGTAATTATTGTGGTATTGGCTTTAATTATGTTACTTCAAGAAATAATATATTTGTAGGTATTAATGGTAAAGAGATAGCATTAATTAAAAGATATGAAGAGAGATTTGATATAATTGATAGATGTGATTTTAGTACTGATGTATATGAGACACATCATTTGAGAATCATTGTAAATAATTGTGTTAAGGTATATTTAAATGATAAATTAGTTCTAAGTGGTAACATTGAATTTGAGTTTGGACGTAAGATAGCATTTATAGCTAAATCTTTATGTAGGTATTCAAATTTAGTAGTTAGTATGAATGATAATGAATATAGTGAACATATTAATAAATCAAAGCAAGAAGAGGAAAGAATTAATAATAAAAGAATAAATTATTCTCATTTAGAATGTATAAAAAAGATACATTTAGGTAAAAATGGTACTGGAAGACAGGTAAGAATAGCCAAATATGAGAGTAAAACTTATTTGTTATTTGCGCAACATCAAAAAAGGTATATTAGAGATTCTTTTGCCCATATTTCATGTTTATCATTATTTGATACTGATGGTAATTTAATATGGAATATTGGTGAAGCTAATAATAGTGTTAGTAATACTTTAATAAGCTGTGATTTACCATTTCAAATTGCTGATATAAATAATGATGGAAGATTAGAAGTTATTTATGCAGTTAATTTTGAAGTTATTATTATTGATTTATTAACTAAAAAGGAACTTAATAGAATTAAAACTCCTATTATAAGTGGAGATCCTAATGTTAAGGATGAGCCTTTTTATAGGTTAAATGTTGATATGATAAGAGTTGCTGATTTTGAAGGATTGGGATATAAGGGAGATATTATTATTAAGGATAGATATCAAAATGTTTGGGCTATTGATATTAATGGTAATATTTTATTTAGATATCATCATAAGAATACTGGACATTTTCCATATGTTTTTGATTATGATAATGATGGAAAAGATGAATTATTAATAGGATATGATTTAGTAGATAGTAATGGTAATATATTATGGAGTCTACCTATGAATAGTGATCATACTGATGAAATTATTTACTGTAAATTAAAGCATGATATGGAAGAAAAATTTATTTTAGCTTCTGGTAATGAGGGCATGAATATTATAAATAAAGATGGGGCTATTTATAAGCATAATGAAATAGGACATGCTCAAAGGATTTCTATTGGCAAGTATGATTTGAATAAAGATGGATTACAAATTATGGCAACTGCATTTTGGGGTAGTGATGGAATTATTTCATTATATGATTGTAATGGAGATATTATAAATAGTATTGAAATGGAATCTAATGGTAGCATAATTTCACCTGTTATGTATGATGGAGTTAATACTTTGGCACTTACTCATGCTGGATTAGATGGTGGGTTACTTGATGGTAATTTAGATATGGTTGTTAAATTCCCTGATGATGGACATCCTGATATATCATGTGAGGTTTATGATATTGATTCAGATGGTATTGATGAGATATTGTGTTGGAATTTAGAAGAGTTATGGATTTATAAGGCTAAAAAGTATAAGAAGCCTTTGAAAAAGTATAAAAAATATCCTGATATCTTTTCTAATTATAGGGGAGAATATTTAATATCAAATGAAGATATTTAATCTTGAAATAAAGGTGTATCTAGTTTATAATTATATAGAATTTTCTAGTTTTGGAGGATTATAAAATGAAAGGTTTTAAGAAACTTTTATCACTTATTGTGGTACTTGGTTTTATGTTTATATTAGCAAGCTGTAGTGGATATAATTTCTATAGTGATTTTAAGAAGGCTGGAGCAGAAATTGAAAGTGATAATTCATTTATTGTATTAACTGCTGATGAGGTAGAAACATATAGAAAAGAAAAGAAAAAATTTGTATTGATTATTGGTTCTTCAACAAATAGTACATGTGTAAGTGCAATAACAACAATTCAAAATGAATTTGATAATATTAATTATTCTGGTAAAGCATATTTTTTAAGTGTTAAGGATGCATTATCATCACAAAGCGAAGGATCAAAGGTATCTAAGATAATTGGTTCTGATATTGATGCTGGTAGTGATGGAATTATATTTATTGGTTATGATAAAAGTGGTAATATTAAATTCAACACAAAGAAAAATGATGATTTAGATGCAAAGAAGTTTAAACCAGATGGAGTTATGGCTTATAGAGCTATAGCAGATTATATTGCTGAATATTATTCTGTGGAGAATAAATAGTTATAAAATGAATGGAGTAGGGACTTAGTCCCTATTCTTTTTGTTTTCTCAAGAAAAACACTTGTTTATTTAGGAAAACCATATTATAATATTTTTGTATTTTTTTTGGAGGGATTTTTTATGTTTCATAGTACAAGAGGAAATGAGTTAGTATCTTCATATGAAGCTATTTTAAATGGTATTGCAAAAGATGGTGGATTATATGTAATTGATAAGATGCCTAAGCTTGATTACCATACATTAATGGAGTTAAGTTACCCTGAGGTAGCAAGTAAAATACTAAATACTTTTTTTACTGAATTTACTTATGATGAGTTATTAAAGGAAATAAAAGAAGCTTATAAGTCATTTGATATTGATAGTGTTGTTAATTTAAAGAAATGTGATAATGCATATTTCTTGGAATTATTTCATGGTCCAACTTTAGCATTTAAGGATTTGGCTTTAGTAGTTTTACCAAGATTGATGAAATTATCTAAAGAGAAGATGAATGTTAAGAGAAATATTACTATTTTAACAGCTACATCTGGTGATACTGGTGGAGCTGCATTAAATGGCTTTAAAAACATTCCTGGTATTTCTATTGCAGTATTATATCCTAATGGTGGTATTTCACCTGTACAAGAGGCACAGATGAATTCTTTTAAGGGTAGTAATAGTAGTGTTTTTGCGATAGAAGGTAATTTTGATGATTGCCAAAGCTTTGTTAAGGAATATTTTGCAAAGCATAAGGAGTTATCATTATCTAGCGCAAATTCAATTAATATTGCTAGATTAGCACCACAAATTGTATATTATTATTATTCATATATTAGCATGGTAAATAATGGTGATATTAAAGATGGTGAGGAAATATCATTCTGTGTTCCAACTGGTAATTTTGGTAATATTTTAGCTGGATATTTTGCAAAATGTATGGGATTACCTATTAAGAGCTTGATTTGTGCATCTAATAAGAACGATGTTTTAACAGAATTCTTTAATAATGGTGTTTATAATAAGAATAGACCATTCTTTAAGACAAATTCTCCATCTATGGATATTTTGATTTCATCTAATTTAGAGAGATTTATTTATTATGCATCTGGATGTGATACTAATAAGACTAAAGAATTGATGAATAAGCTTAAAAATGATGGTGTTTATGAATTCAAAAATCCACTTGATTATTTTTATGCATATTCAAAGAATGAGGATGAGACTTTAGAAGTAATTAAGTATGTATATGATAATTATAAATATTTAATTGATCCACATACTGCTTGTAGTTATGGAGCTTATTTAGAATATAAGAAGAATAACAATGAGAAAGTTGTTGTTGTATCAACTGCTTCACCATTTAAGTTCCCACAATCTGTATTAGCTGCATTTAATGTTAAGGCAGATGAATCTTTCGCATCAGTTAACGAATTGTCAAAGAAGTTCAGTTTAGCAATACCTAAGGTATTAAATTACCCTAAATTTGAAAGAGAAATTGTAAGTTTAAAGGATATTGATAATAAACTTACAGAGGTAATAAAATGCTACGAATCAAAGTAGAAGCAACTAGTGCTAATTTATGCGTTGGCTTTGATACACTTGGTATGGCTTTAGATATCTATAATGAGTTTACTTTTGAAAAAGCTGATGATTTTGGTTTTAAGGGTTTTTTACCTAGATATTTAACAATTACACATAATTTAGTTTATGATTCATATATTGAGTTTTTTAAATATATTAATAAAGAACCAATACCAGTTCTAATTGGGTTTAATGGTGATATCCCTGTTTCACGTGGAATGGGATCATCTTCAAGCTTGATTGTTGCTGGAGTATTTGGAGCTAATTACATCAGTGGAGCTAATTTAAGCAAGGATGAATTGTTTTCATTATGTGCAAATATTGAGGGACATCCAGATAATGTAGCTCCTGCAATTTATGGTAATGTTGTTGCAAGCTTTAAGTATGATGGAAAGTATTATCCTAATATTTATAAGGTTTCAAATAAACTTAAGTTTGGTGTTGTAATTCCTTCTGATGCATTAAAAACTGAGGATGCAAGAAGAGTCTTGCCAGATAGCTATAATAGAGCAGATATAGTTAATAATTTATCTAGAATTGTAAATTTACCTAAAGCATTAGAAGAAGGCAATTTAGAATTAATTAAAATGCTATGTGTTGATAAAATACATGAGCCATATAGAAAAAAATTAATTAAGGAATTTGATGATATTGAGGCTATTATTAATAAATATAATGGAAAATTAATAATATCTGGAAGTGGTTCTACTATGCTTATAATTTCTAATAATTACGAATATGAAAAGGAATTATTAGATAAAGGATATAATTTTAAGAGGGTTAATGTTGGCTCTGGTTTAAGGATTACGGAGGAGTAATATGGCTAATCATGAATATTTTATAATCCATAGAAAGGTATTACCTGAGTATTTTGAAAAGGTAATAGTAATTAAAGAAAAAATTTCTAATGGAATGAATGTTAGTGAGGCTTGTAAAAATGTTGGTTTATCTAGATCAACTTTTTATAAGTATAAGGATTATGTTAATAGACCTAATGATGCGATAGGAAAGAGAATGATTTTGTCATTAAAACTAGTTGATGAGCCAGGTGTTTTATCAAATATTTTAAATGATATTGCATCAAAAAATGCAAACATTTTAACTATTAATCAGGAATTGCCTATTAATAACGTTGCGTTTGTTACATTAACTATCTCAACTAATGATGTAGATATATCTACACAGGGCTTGGTTTCTGAATTAAAGCTTGTTAAAAATGTTATAGATGTTTTATTACTTGCGGTTGAATAAAACAAGGCTATTTGGTATAATTTAATTAATATTAAGGAGGATTTTATATGGATGTTTTTGCTAAAGTAAAAGAGATTATTATTAGCGAACTTAATTGTGCAGAATCTGCTGTTACACCTGAAGCTAAGCTAAGAGATGATTTAGGCGCTGATTCAATAGACGCAGTACAAATTGTTATGGAAGTTGAAGATGCATTTGGTGTTACAGTTGATGATACTGAAGCTGAAGCAATGGAAACAGTTGGAGACGTTGTAAAATATATCGAAAATAATTTAAAGTAATAAAAAATGGAGCTACTAGTGTGGCTCCATTATATTTCTAAAGAGGAATTATATGGATTATAAGGATTTGTACGAGAAGTGGCAAAATGATAAATATTTTGTAATCGATAGCGATAGATTAAAAAGTCGTTGCTACGTTTTTTCGTCTTTTCCTAATAGTAATATGTATGGATTTCAAACAGGTAAAATTAGATCACTTATTATGGGTGATGTAATTGCTAGATATAATAGATTGAAAAATCGAAATGTATTATTTCCTATCGGATTTAATACTTTATCACAATCATCATTTATTGAATCAAGAAAATCAAGTAATTTACTTAATGATGATATAGCTATGATATTTTATAATCAGATGATAAGATGTGGTATTAGTATTAATAATATGAAATTGATTGACTTAAGAAAGGATAGTTATATTTCTAATATTCAATTAAATTTCATTGATTTATACGAGAAGGGGTATATTAAATATCATAATACTTTAGTAGCTTATGAAAATAAAACTAATAAGATATATGATGCGAAAATTAATCCAGAAATGCCTAAAAAATCAATGAAAGCTTTTGAACTTGATGTTAAACCTATTTTAGATAATGTTATAAATGATATTAATGAGCTTGATATCAATATTGATATAAAGGATGAATTAATTGATTATTTTAAGCCTATTGATGTATTAGAACTAGAATTATCATGTAGTAATAATAATATTTTAAAGGTGGAGATGGAAAATCCTGAATATTTAGGTGGAGTAGCTTTTATATTTTTAAATCCAGAATATATTGATATAAGTAATTATGTATCATATGATGAATATGATGATAATTATTTAAAAGATTCTAAGAATTTGTTTGCATATAGTGGTGTTAGTGCAATAAATCCATTAACTGGTGAGGATATACCTATTTTTATATCAAATTTATATAGTGTAGGTACATATTTAGGTATTCCTAGTATAAATGATGAGGATTTGACATTAGCTGTGACAGAAGGATTTGAATATAAAGAAATATTAGAGAATAATTTATTGAAGAATTCTGATTTTTTAGATGGAAATGATCCTAAAAGCGCTCATGATTTAATATTTGATACATTCACTAACGCTGATATAGCAGTAAGTAAAAATGGTTATATGCATACATCTATATTAATCCATCAATTAGATAAATTTGGAGCTTTATTTCCTTTTTTAGAATATAAAAATGATATTAAATCATTAAAGGATTATTTACCTTTTAATTTCTCTAGTCAATTTAGACCAATATTATCACCTGATGTTGATATTCCTGGTTCGCCTATTGATGGAACGATGGCATCTAATATTTCATCTGGTATGGCATCCTTAATATCTATAGGGTATGATGAAATAGGTTTTATGGATTCTTTGTTTTCACAATATGCTTATAATGACATGTGTGATTATCTACCTATAGACTCTATGTATATAGAAAAAGACAATGTTATTAATGAATTATTAATGCCTTTAATATTTTATAATATTATTAAAAAGGAACATCCTAATATGCCAACTTTTGTAAAAAAAGTTGTTGTTTTAAATAAGGCAATTGATGTTAAATTAAATGATATTAAAAGAAGTAATAATAATTTAATAGATTTTGATAAAATACTTGATAATCATAATCCTGATAGTATTAGAGCTTTTGCGATAATGAGTGAGGCAAATGATGAATTTGTTTTTAATGAATATTTAATAGAGGATTATGATACATATTTAAAAAGAATAAAAAATAGAATAATCAAGGAGGATTATTCTATTGATTATGATATTAAATTTAATGTATTTGCAGAAAATATGGATATGTTACTTTCAAAAGGTGATTTGGTTAATTATATGAAAGAAGTAATTAAATTTACTAATGAAAATATATTAGAAGGTAGTTTTTCTAAAAAAGACTTATTAGTATATTTAAGAGTAATTCATCCGGTTTTTCCGTTTTTATCTGAATCATTATATGAAGAATTATTTAATGGAAGATTTTCTATTGTTAATGAAGGTTATCCTTCTTAATATAGAACTTGCCTTGGTATAGATTATTATTTCTAATATATTTATCTATATTATTCATTACAATAAATTTTTTATGAGTCCATTTAGGCTCGATTAATAGATCAAGCTTACTATCAGCTTGTAATCTATGAATAATAATGTCATCTCTTAAATGAGCTATTTCTTGTGCTACTATTTCAATGTATTCATCCATTGATAGTATATGAAATGGCTCTTTTTTGTATTCTTCATATAATTTAGTATTATCTAGAAGAAGTAGTGAATGAATTTTAATTCCTTGGATATCAAGTGAGTTAATAAAATCTATTGTTTTTAAATTATCTTCTATGTACTCACCTGGAAGTCCATTTATTATATGAACTATTATTTCAATATTATGCTTACGTAATTTATTAACTGTCGTTATAAATTCCATATTACTCATACATCTATTAATCCTTTTAGATGTTAATTCGTTTGATGTTTGAAGCCCTAGTTCTATTGATACATCTATTTTTTTATTTAACTCGCCTAAATATTCTATTACATCATCACTAATTGAATCAGCACGTGTGGCAATAGAAAGACCTACAATATTATCTCCTGCGATATCGATAGCTTCATTATATAATTTAATTAATTCAGGAAGAGGCTTATAAGTATTTGAATATGCTTGAAAATATGGAATGTATAAAGCATCTGGCCATTTTTTGTTAATAGTATCTGAAACTATTTTAAATTGTTCTTTAATACTTAAATTATCATATTCACCAGAACCACCTAAACAAAATGTACAACCACCATATCCTTTAGTGCCATCTCTATTAGGACATGTAAAATTAGCATTTAGTGCTATTTTAGTAACTTTTTTACCATAGCGTTTTTTAAAATATTCATTTAACGAATTATACGGCTTAGCTTTAGTAAAATAATTCATATATACCCCTTAAAATGATACAATTATATCTTCAAAATAAATAAAATTTATAAATTCATATAAATGCTTACCCCAAGTTTCTTCATTATGAAGACCATTAGGGTCTATTGATAACCTAACTCTATTACCACATTCTTTAAATAATGAATATAATATCATAGAAGAATTAAGATATGTATCCTTATCATACATAGAATCTGAAGATTCTTTTTCTCCAACATATAAAAATACATTTTTTTCAATATTTGTATTTTTTCTTAAGAACTCTATAAATTCATCCTCAAATAAAAATGAAGCAGTAGAAAAAGCTCCTATGTAATTAAATGAATCTGGATATTTATATGATATATATAAAGCTGTTATAGCAGCTAGGGAAGAACCATATATAAATCTATGTTCTTTATCTTTATATGTATTATATTTTGATTCGATAAATGGAATTATTGTATTTACTAAATCATCACAGAAATATTCGCATTTTTTAATATCCTTTGTTTGAAATTCTAAACTTTGAGGATTATTTATATAAAATGGTGTATATTCGCTAATTCTACCTTCGTTACTACCACTATTATAAATAGCAACACCTAATATTCTTTTATTTAAGTATTTAGCAGTCTTATTTAATATTTTAGTTGCCCTTATAGATCTACCATAGGCAGCTTTTGTGTCATTAAAAGCATTTTGTCCATCTAAAAGATATAATGTATCAAAAATAATATCATCTTTATTTTTAGGTACAGATATATCTATTTTAACTTCTCTTTTTGATTTTGGTAAAAATAAATTAAAACTTTCTGTCATCGTTAATCACCAAGTTAATTATACAATTTTATGATAAATAAAAGAAGAAGTAAAATAAAAAGAATTGGTTTCCCAATTCTTAATATCATAATTATGCTCTGTTGTAGAATTCGACAATAAGTTGTTCGTTGATTTCTGGTAAGAATTCATCTCTTTCAGGGATTCTTACTAAAGTACCAACTTGCTTATCAGCGTCAAATGATACATATTCAGGACGAGCAAGCTTAGCTTCTAATGAAGCTTTAACAACCTTAAGATCTTTTGAAGTTTCCTTCATAGAGATTGTTTGACCAGGTCTTACACGGTAAGAAGGAATATCTAACTTCTTGCCATCTACTAAGATGTGGCCATGGTTAACTAATTGACGAGCTTGAGGTCTAGTTGATGCGAAACCTAAACGATATACTAGGTTGTCTAAACGGCACTCTAATACCTTTAGGAAGTTAACACCAGTCATACCTGGCTCTTTAGCAGCTTCATTGAAAGTCTTAACGAATTGCTTTTCAGATACACCATAAGAGAATCTTACTTTTTGCTTCTCAGCTAATTGTAAACCATATTCTTTTTGTTTTGTGCGCTTTGCACCATGTTGTCCTGGAGCTGTCTTTCTCTTAACTAATTCTTTACCAGTTTCACTGATAGAGTAATTTAAACGACGAGAAACTTTCCAGCTTGAACCTGTGAATCTTGACATTTATATGTCCTCCTTAAAATATTAATATTATTTTGGGGATAAACGTCCGGCCCTATTCTTTAGGATATCTTAAATAAAATGTTCACCATCAAGCAGCGAAGGTTACTATTTAAACCTATAAGGCTTTAAGATATTTACTATAGTGGTTAGAGCTGCTGCCTTTTACCCACGCTCAATCATTATATCAAAAGAGTCAAGAATAGTCAAATTATTTTTTTATTTGTATAGATAAAAGAAATTTTGCATAAAAGTTAGTTGATTCTAACTAGATTGTATGATATACTATTTATCGGTTAGCGTTGACTAACTTAGGAGATTTGTATGAGTAAGACATTGGAGAGATTATTAGCATTTCATTCATCACCTGCTATATGTGGGATAAAAGCATCTAATTTAATATGTATGGAATATAATGAGGCTATTTATCAGGAGATAGAAGAATTGAATAATAAATATTCCAAATTAAGATTCTATATCTTGAAGAAGACTGACACAAATGTACTGGTATTAGTATATAGAAAGAATACATTTGAAAGAATGTTGTTTAAAAATGATAATTTATTATTTTTAGAGAATTTGGGATATGATACATCAAGTGTTGATAACATGTTAAATGATTTAAAAGTTAGATTATTAGATGAAGACTTTCCTCACGAAATAGGAGTATTCCTTGGTTATGATTTAGATGATATAAAATCATTTATAGATGGTGATAAATGCATTTATGTTGGATACTGGAAGGTATATTCTAAATTAAATGAGAAAATGAAAATATTTAATAAATATACTAGATGTAGAGAATGTGTAATTAATCTAATTAATAAAGGATTTCCTATAGAAAACTTTATGAGATAGTGGAGGTATAAAAGTGAGTCAAGTAATAGTTTTTTGGAGTGGTACAGGTAATACAGAGGATATTGCAAATAAGATTAGAAATGATTTAGATTGTGATATTTTTAATGTTAGTGAAGCAGATGTTAGTGAAATATTAAAATATGATACTATTATTCTAGGTTGTCCTGCAATGGGAGCTGAAGAATTAGAAGATAGTGAATTTAGACCATTTTATGAAGCTTTAATGAGTGAAGCAAGCGGAAAGAATATTGCTTTATTCGGATCATATGGTTGGGGCGATGGAGAATGGATGAGAACTTGGGCTGATGAAGTAAATGGCTTTGGTTGTAATCTATTATCTGATGGATTGATTGTTAATGGTGATAGTAGCGCTATTGATGATGCCGAATATGATAAATTTATTAGCTCTTTAAAATAATAATTATAAAAAAGTCCAATTCGGACTTTTTAATTAATTTTAAAAAAATTTATAAAAAATAAGATAAATAGTTGAACAATTGTTCAATTAATTATAATATATGTTTGGGAGGAGAGTTATTTATGTTTATAGAGATTGATAATATAAAAAAGACATATGGAAGTGGTGAAAATAGTTATTATGCTTTAAAAGGAATATCTTTTAGAGTTAAAAAAGGAGAGATGGTTGTTTTATTAGGTCCATCAGGTTCAGGTAAATCTACATTATTGAATATTATAGGTGGTATTGATACTTTAGATGAAGGAAGAGTTGGTATTAATGGTGAATTTATTGAAACAATGTCTGAAAAGAATAGAATAGCATATAGAAGAAAGAATTTAGGATATGTATTTCAGAGTTATAATTTAATACCTAATTTAACCGTAAGAGAAAATATAGAGGTTGGTGCTTATTTATCTAAGGAGCATTTAAATGTTGATGAATTAATTGATGTATTAGGATTGAAAAAACATGAGAATAAAATACCTGCACAACTATCAGGTGGACAACAACAAAGAACATCTATTGGTCGTGCTATTGTTAAAAATCCTAATTTATTATTATGTGATGAACCAACAGGAGCTTTAGATTCTGATACATCTAAACAAATATTAGAATTAATTGAAAAAGTAAAAGACACATATAATACATCTATCATTATGGTTACTCATAATGAGAATATTGCTAAGATGGCTGATACAATTATTAGACTTAAAGATGGTCAAATAATTTCTAATGAGGTCAATAATGCTAAAGTAAAGGCAAGTGAATTAGAATTATGAGAAATCCACTTTATAAAAGATTACCAAGAGAATTGCTTAAGGATTTAGTTAAATATATAATTATGTTTTTATTCTTATCATTACCTATAGCTTTATGTAGTGGTTATATGATTGGTAATGATTCAATGATTAAAACATATTATGAAGGTATAGATAAATATACTCTAGAAGATGGACATTTTATCACTACAAACGAAATTTCAAGTGATTTAATTAGTAGTATAGAAAAAAAAGAAAATATTAAAATATATAGTATTAATTATAAGGATGAAACAGCGTTATTAAATCATACTGTAAGAATATATAAGATATCTGATAGAGATAATATTAATAAGTATTGTGTTCATAATGGTAATATTCCGACTAAGGATAATGAAATAGCACTTGATAGATTATATCTAGAAAACAATAAATTAAATGTTGGTGATAAATATATTATCAATAATAAAGAATATATCATTTCATCATCTATTTCATTAGTTGATTATTCGTGTTTGTTCAAAAATAATACTGATTCAATGTTTAATGCGAATAGCTTTACAATAGCACTTGTAAATGATAATGCATTTAATAATATTTCAAATGAGCATTTAGTTTATGATTATGCATATTTATATCCAAAAAGGTTAGAGAAGAATGAAGCACACGAAAATAATACTGAATTAACAAAGAATTTATACAAAACATTATTATTAAATGGTAATTCATTAGATAGCTTACTTGCTAAAGAAGATAATCAAGCTATTCAGTTCTCTATAGAGGATTTAGAGGGCGATTTAACAATGATGTTAGTGTTTGGCGCTATTATTGTATTTGGCTTGGCATTTGTATTTGCTTTATCTGCTAAAAGTCAAATTGAAAGAGAAGCTAAAAGCATTGGTACACTTAAGGCAATGGGTTATAATCGCTTTGAATTATTGATTAGTTATTTAATATTACCTACAATAACTACATTGCTTGCTGGTATATTTGGTAATATATTAGCTTATACATGGTTAAAAGAATATTTAGTAGGATTATATTATCATTCATATTCTTTACCTGTTTATACTACATTCTATAATGCTAAAGCATTGTTATATACAACAATATTACCAATAATTATGGTATTTATTATTAATTTATTGGTAGTATTAAAAACTATAAGTTTACCTTCTTTAAATCTTCTTAGAAATCAATTAATAATAAAGAAGAATAAAAAGGTAATGAAATTAAGTCATAAAATTAATTTCATATCTAGATATCAAATAAGAGTTGTATTGCAAAATAAAGGAACATATATAGCATTATTCTTTGGAACATTGTTCGCAACAATAATATTATTGTTTGGATTAATGATGGATCCTTTATTAAATCATTATAAAGAAGAAGTTATTAAAAGCCAAATAGCACCATATCAAACTATTTTAAAGGTTGATATGGATGATTTAGATGGTGAAAAATTATATGTAAAAACATTAGATTATAACAATGATGAAATAATGATATTTGGTTTAGATAAATATGGAGATGATTCTAAGTATTTAAAGAATATAAATATAGAGAAAAATAAGGTTGTTATCGCATCTGGATTAAAATCTAAATATAATTTAAAAAATGGTGAAACAATTAAGTTGGTAGAAGAATACGCAGATAAAACATATGAATTTGTAATATCAGATTCATATGAAACAACAGGATCATTAATTGTGTTTATGGATAAAGATTTATTTATGGATACATTTGATTCTGGATATTTGACATCATATTTTTCTGATAAGAAATTGGATATAGCAGATGATTATGTTTATAAGATAATTACACTTGATGATTTAATTGTTATTAGTAATCAATTATCAGATTCTATGGGTAAGGTATTTGTTTTATTTACTGCAATTTCAGTTATATTATTTACATTATTAATATTCTTACTTGCTAAGATTGTAATAGAAAAGAATCAAAGTCAAATATCTATGCTAAAGATAATTGGCTATGACACATTTAATATTAATAAAATTTATAATGTATCAACTGGTATAATAACAATATTATCAGTTGTAATATCAACATTTATAGCACAATTTTTTATTAAAATTGCATGGGATTTAGTTTTAAGATATAAGATGAAGGGATGGTTAGATTTTTATATCGCACCATATTTATATCCTATGATATTTGGTATAGGAATTGGGGCTTTCTTAATCGTATATTTGATTGAATCAAGAAAAATATCAAGGATTAATTTATCATTAGCTTTAAAAGATGACAACCTATAAAAGAGGTGATTATAATGTCTTGGATTGTTGTAATTAGTTTAATAATACCTTTGATTGGTACTACACTTGGTAGTGCAATGGTATTCTTTTTAAAAGATAGTATCAATCCAAAATTACAAAAGATATTACTAGGTTTCGCATCTGGAGTTATGATGGCTGCGTCTATTTGGAGTTTGCTTGAACCTGCAATAGATACATATGATAATTATAAAAAGTGGTTAATACCTGGAATAGGTTTTCTAGTAGGAATTGGATTTTTGTTATTGTTAGATTATTTGATTCCACATATTCATATTGATAAGCAAGAAGAAGGAATTAAAAAGAATAAATTAAGTAAGACATTTAAAATGTTTTTAGCTGTAACACTTCATAATATTCCAGAAGGCTTAGCAGTTGGTGTTGTTATAGCTGGTATGATATCAGGTAACATTAATGAGCATGCGATGCTTGCGTTATCTATAGGTATTGCAATTCAAAATTTCCCAGAAGGTGCAATTATATCAATGCCTTTAAAGGAAGAAGGTCATTCAAAATTAAAAGCATTTGTATATGGATTTTTATCTGGTATTGTAGAGCCTATTGCAGCTTTAGTAGCCATTTTATTAACATATTATGTTAGTACAATATTGCCATTTGTTCTAGCATTCGCAGCTGGTGCGATGATTTATGTAGTTGTTGAAGAATTGATACCTGAGGCTAATACAGGTAGTCACTCTAATTTGGCTACTATAGGTCTAGCGATAGGATTTGTATTAATGATGGCGTTAGATATAGCGTTAGGATAGGAGTAATTATGAAAAAGATATTTTTAAATGTAGATGGAATGAAATGTGGTATGTGTGAAGCACATATCAATGATATTGTTAGAAAAACAGCTAAGATTAAAAAGGTTAAATCTAGTCATAAGAAGAACGAAACTATTATCATTATGGAAAATGATGATAATATAGATAGTATAATAGAAGCTATAAAATCATTAGGCTATAATTGTAGCTTAAATAGAATAGAAGAAAAATAGAGTAAATAGACCGAGATTTTGTTGAACTAGTCAATAGTTCGTAGACACAAAAAAGCCAGCACGATTGTGAAGAGTACCCCTAAAGTTGGACTAGAGAAATCTAGAAAGACTTAGGGGTATTTTTTTATGAAATTAAAAGATGAAGATTTAAAAGAAATAGCAAGACTTGTAGATGAAGGATATTCATATACGAGAATAGCACCTAAATTTGGAATTGGTGTTGCTACAATGGATCGTATTATTCGTCGATACAAAAAGCATGGATTAGAAGGAATATTACATAGCAAATCAAAATTATTTACTGTTGATGAAAAACTAACAATCATAAATCGATATTATGCCGGTGAAAGTAAAACGTCATTAGCTATAGAAATTAATGTTAGCCATTCAGTTGTTCAGCAATGGATTTCAAAATACGAGAAACTAGGTTATAATGGTCTTATCGATAACAGGGGAAGGCCAGGTGTCTCGAAAATGGGAAGACCAAGAAAAAATCAAACTAAAGATGTAACTTCTACTAATGAAGCAATGGCACCTATAACAGATGCCGAACGTGAAGAATTAAATAGACTTCGTAAAGAAAACTATCAGCTGCAAATGGAGAACGAATGCTTAAAAAAACTCCAAGCCTTAGTTCAAGAACGTCAGAACCGTCAAACGAGGAAAAAGTAAAAACAATTAATGAGCTAAGGCATAAATTTCCTCTAGCTGATTTATTAAGAATATGTAGAATAGCTAAATCTAGCTATTATTATGGATTAAAGGCATTAAAAGTTAAAGAATCAAAAGATAAAGAATTACGTGATAAAATACTTGAAATATACCGAAAATCACGTTGTAGATATGGTTTTAAATGTATTACATTAATGTTAAATAACAATTCTAGTGAACCAATTAACCATAAGCGTGTGCAGCGTATTATGCATGAACTAGGTATATTTGGTATTCAAGGTAAAAATGGTAAATACCATTCATACAAGAAAGATAATGGTGAACCTAAAGAGAATCTTCTTCTGGAAAAAGTAATAGATGAAGAAAAAAATAGAACAATATTTAAAAGACATTTTGAAGCAACAGCACCTAATCAAAAATGGACTACTGATGTTTCGGAATTCAAACATAAAGATGGTAAATTATATTTATCACCAATAATGGATATGTATGATGGTTCAATAATAGCATATGATTTATCTATACATCCTGATTTTAATCAAACTAAAAGAATGATAGATAAAGCATTCAATCAATATGATAATCTTAAAGGTTTAATATTTCATTCGGATCAGGGATGGCAATATCAAATGAGGCAATATGGTCTATGGTTAAAATCTAGAGGTATAAAACAATCATTCTCTAGAAAAGGAAACTGTATGGATAATTCTTTAATGGAAAACTTCTTTGGTATATTAAAGAACGAAATGTATTATGGTCATGAATATGAATTCAAAACTATTGATGACCTTAAGAAAGCTATTGAAGATTACATTAAATGGTACAATGAAGAAAGAATAAATATAAAAAGAAAAGGATTGAGTCCACTTCAATATAGACAACAATCCTTATCACAATTATAATATTAAATTATCTAGTCCAAATTATTGGGTACCCAACATTGTGCTGGTTTTTAAAATGCTGTTTTATTTAATGCTTGGCTTACAAGATTAGCTACCTTTTCTAGGCTTTCCTTATCAATATTATTAAATCTATTAAATATAGGTGAATCTATATCTAATAATCCATATAATTGATTATTTTTATAAATTGGAATACATATTTCACTATTTGATGCACTATCGCATGCTATATGTCCTTTAAATTTATGAACATCATCGACAACAATAGTAGAATTCTTTTCTATACATGTGCCACATACACCATTACCAACTTTAATTTTTATACAGGCAGGTTTGCCTTGGAATGAACTTAGATATAAATAATTATCTTTTAATATGTAAAATCCTACCCAATTGATATTATCCATATACTGATTTAATAAGGCAGAAGTATTACTTAATACAGTTACTTCATATTCATTGTTTTCTATTAAATATGGTAATTCATTTAATATATCGTTATAATTTGTCATATCTATCACCAAATGTATTATACTAGATTTTAAAATAAAAGTAAAAAAGTGATTGACTATAGATAAAAGATAGTGTAGAATATCATTAGTTAGTTATAGCTAACCAAATATATAAGTATTTCCTCTTGACAGCTATTTTTCTTTGCTTTAAATTTGGAAGTTAATTAACTAGCAATAATCCCCTTATTTGAAAAACGCCTTATATTGGCGTTTTTTCTAATGCTATAGAAAAAAATAGAAAAAGGTTAGTTTACACTAATTTTATGTTGACATAATTAACAAGTTAGTATATACTAACAATGGTTAGTTAAATCTAATAAAAGTGTTTATAGTGTAAAATACTTTGGGAGGTATTTATGGAGAAAAAATTGAGCGAATTTAAAATATCTGAAGTAGGTACTATTAAATTCGTAGAAGGTGAAGGAAGAGTAAGAAGAAGACTCTTCGATATGGGTATTACTCCTGGTGCTAGTGTTATTTTAAGAAAGAAAGCGCCTTTAGGAGATCCATTAGAAATTACATTAAGAGGATATGAGTTAACTTTACGAAAAGGTGAAGCTGATTTAGTACTTTGTATAATGGAGGAGAATAAGTAATGAAACATTTCGCGCTTGCTGGAAATCCAAACTGTGGTAAAACTACATTATATAATGCACTAACAGGTTCAAATGCTCATGTAGGTAACTGGCCTGGTGTTACAGTAGAAAAAAGAGAAGGAGATTATAAAAAATTAGATGAATTAATTTCAATAGTTGATTTACCTGGTATTTATTCTTTATCTCCATATACACCAGAAGAGGTTATTTCGAGAAGATTTATTGTAGATGATAAACCTGATTGTGTTATCAATATTGTCGATGCGACAAACTTAGAAAGAAATCTATATTTAACAACTCAAATTTTAGAGATGGATGTTCCTGTTGTTATTGCTTTAAATATGATGGATGTTGTTGAGAAAAACGGAGACAAGATAGATATTAAAGCATTAGAAAAGGAAATTGGTTGTCCTGTTGTTGCAATTTCTGCACAAAAGGGAACAAATCTAGATGAACTTATGGAAGTCGCTTATGAAACTTCTAATAAGCCGAGAAAAGGATTTAGTGTATTAAGTGGATCTAAGATTGGACCATTTATTGATGAAATCACTAAGTGCATGGAAGAAGAAGGTGTTCCTTCTCCTATGTATCATGCAATAAAGTTTATTGAGGGTGATTTTATTGAACAAAGCCATTCAGATAAAATAAGTGGTATTGTAGAAGAATATAAGAAGAATTTCAATGATGAAATATTTGGTTCTGATTTAGAAGCTTTGATAGCAGATGGTAGATATAATTATATAGTTAATCATTATTCTTGCCATAAGGTTAAGGCAGTAACTGATATTAAAGCTGAGAATAAATCATATAAGATTGATAAGGTATTAACTAATAAGTGGGCTGGTATTCCAATCTTCTTAGTAATATTATTCTTGTTATTCCATTTAACATTTTCAGAGAATTTATTCTTCTTAGGTGTATTATTTGAAAATGTATCACCTTCATTTGAAGGTAGTATTTTTGAAGGATTATTCTGGACTGATTCGGGAATTAATTCATTAGGTGTTATTCTTCAAAATTTTGTAGTTAGTATTACTGATTGGTTATCAGGACTTGCTGCAGATGGCCTATCAAGTGCCCCTGGTTGGGTATCGGGCTTTTTAGTTGATGGTGTTTTAGCTGGAGTATTTGCTGTATTATCATTTGTTCCACAAATACTATTATTATTCTTATTCTTCTCAATATTAGAAGATACAGGATATATGGCAAGAATTGCCTTTATTCTTGATAGAATATTTAGAAAATTTGGTTTATCTGGTAGAGCATTCCTTCCTATGATTATGGGATTTGGATGTTCAGTACCTGCAATGATTAATACAAGAACACTTGCTGATGAAGAAGAAAGAATCGCAACAGTTCGTGTTATTCCATTCTTCTCATGTGGTGCTAAGCTTCCAATTTTGACGGCTATAGCTGGTTGTATATGTCAATTGTTTGGTTTCCCTAATGTTGATATAATTACTTATAGTATGTATGTTGTAGGTATTGCTACAGCGATAATTACTGTAATATTAATGAAAAAGACAGTAATGCGTGGAAAAACACCTCCATTCATTATGGAACTTCCACAATATCATATGCCACAGCCTAAGGCTTTAATGATTCACTTATGGGATAAGTTAAAGGGATATGTTAAAAAGGCATTTACTATTATTTTAGCTTCAACAATTGTAATTTGGTTCTTACAATCATTTACATTTAGTTGGAAATACATTGAACAAGTTAATCCTGTAGATTTGGCTAATGAAATCTTTGAAGACTTTAAGACTGATGAACCTAATATAGCAGTTATTGAAGAGATCAATTCTGAATATGTTGAAAATGGAGAAGTTGTAGTTGACTTACCTACATTTGTAGCTGATTATCAAGAGGCAGAAGATGCTGAATAAGATGTTAATGGATATGAATTAGTATTAACAGCTGTATTCACTGATGCTTTAGATGAATATGAAGCAATTACTGGTGATAAGGAATATTTAGATTCTGGAGATTCAATATTAGCTGGATTTGGTAAATTAATTACACCAATTTTTACTCCACTTGGATTTGGTTCACAATTAAATGAAAATGGTTGGGTATATGGTGTTTCTGCAATAACTGGTTTAATTGCTAAAGAGAATGTTGTTGCGACATTTACAGTATTATCTCAAGGTGTAACAACAGGTGAAATAAAAGATGTTGATTCATATTTTGATTTATATCTAACTGGTATTGATGAAGAAGGATTATCTTCAGCAGTTGCTACAGCACGCGCTACAGGTATTAGTGGTAATGGATTTACAGGATGGCCAGTCTTAATTGCATTTATCGTATTTAATATGACTACTATTCCATGTTTTGCAGCAGTTGCTACAGCACGTGGAGAGCTTGGTAAAAAGAAATTTAAGACAACATTATTATTCTGGATTTGTACTTCATATATAGCATCAAGTATTGCATATTTAGTATTATCTAGATGGTGGTTTGCTCCAATATTTGTAGCTTTAGGAGTATGTGTTGGATTTGGTATTTACTTTATTAATAAGAATAGAGATTTAAAGGAGGCAGGTGTTATTAATTAATGCAAGCAATTGAAATTATTGTCATCATTGCATCAGTATTAATAGTAACCGCAGTTATCGCACGTTATATTTATAAGCGTGTTAAGGGTATTCCTACTGGTGAATGCGAGACATGCTCAAATAAAAAGAAAACCGAAAAAATGTTTGCTAATATTCGTAAGGAATTAGATGAAGAATTAAAGTGTGGATGTAATTGTCACAATTGACATTATAGGGATTGCTTGATGGCAATCCCTTTATTCATTATAATTAGAAATTATAATCGGTTTGATTTTTATTTGTTATTCTAAAAAGGTTATGATATAATGTTTGTAATATTTGATTTTAGGAGGTCAAAAATATGGGAAAGACATTAACTTATAAAATTTTAGATGCACATAAGGTGTCAGAAGATTTAGAAAATAATAAGATGAGTATTAAGATAGATCATACTTTAACTCAAGATGCTACTGGTACTATGGCATATCTTGAATTTATTAGTTTTGGTATAGATAAGGTTAAAACTGAATTATCAGTATCATATGTGGATCATAATACATTACAAAATGGTTTTATGAACGCTGATGATCATAAGTTTTTACAAACTGTTGCGAATAAATATGGAATTGTATTCTCTAAGGCAGGTAATGGTATTTGTCACCAAGTAAACTTAGAAAGATTTGCAAAGCCTGGTAAGACATTACTTGGTTCAGATTCGCATACACCTACATCATCAGGTGTTGGTGCTTTAGCTATTGGAGCTGGTGGTTTGGATGTTGCTTGTGCTATGGCTGGTATGCCTTTTACAATTGTTAGACCAAAGGTTGTTGGTGTTAAATTAATTAACAAATTAAGAGATGGTGTTAGTGCTAAGGATATTATCATTCATTTAATTGGTTTAATGACAGTTAAGGGTGGAGTAAATAAGGTTATTGAATATTATGGTGATGGTGTTAAGACATTAGGTGTACCTGAGCGTGCAACTATTTGTAATATGGGTGCCGAGCTTGGTGCGACATCAAGTGTATTTCCATCTGATGAAGTAACACGTGAATTCTTAAAGATTCAATCAAGAGAAGAGGATTTCGTACCACTTTCTCGTGATGAAGATTCTGTTTACGATGAGAATTATACAATTGATTTAGCTACATTAGAGCCATGTGCTTCATGTCCTAATTCACCTGATAATGTTAAGAATATCAGTGAACTTAAGGATATTAAGGTTGATCAAGTATTGATAGGTAGCTGTACAAATTCAAGTTATTATGACTTTGTTAAGGTTGCTTCAATCTTAAAGGGCAAGAAAATTCATAAGGACGTATCTTTAGGTATAGCACCTGGTAGCCAACAAGTACTTCAAATGATTACTAAAAATGGTATTTTAGATGTATTATTAGAGGCTGGTGCGAGAATATTAGAATCTGCTTGTGGTCCATGTATTGGTATGGGTCAATCACCTGCGACTGATGCTGTATCACTTAGAACATTCAATCGTAATTTCTATGGTAGAAGTGGAACAAATTCAGCTAAGGTATATTTAGTATCTCCTGAGGTTGCGGCACTATCTGCAGTTAATGGATATATTTCATCTCCACTTGGATTAAAACTTGATAAATTTAGCATGAATGTAACATATCCTAAGTGTGATAGTTTACTTTATAAGCCTGAATATAAGGGCGAGGTTGTAATGGGTCCAAATATTAAGCCTCTTCCTAAATTTGAGCCAATTGGTGAGAATTTTGATGCTAAGGTTATGATTTCTTTAGAGGATAATATTACAACTGACCATATTATGCCTGCTGGTGCTAAGGTATTACCATATAGAAGTAATATTGAAAAGATTAGTGAATTTGTATTCTCTAATATTGATGAAGGTTTCTCTAAGAGATGTTTAGATAATGGTAGCGGTGTAATTGTTGCTAAAGAAAACTATGGACAAGGTTCATCAAGAGAACATGCAGCTATAGCTCCACGTTATTTAGGCATTAAGGCTGTAATTGCTTCATCATTTGCACGTATTCATAAAAAGAATTTAATTAACTTCGGTATTTTACCAATTGAGGTAAATATGGAGGCTGATTTATTTGATGAAATAAATGTTAAGTATGATAGAAATACTATAACAGTAACTAATAAGACAAAGAATAAGTCTTATACTGTAGAAAATCCTTTAACAGATGAAGAATATAATTTAATTAGTGTTGGTGGATTATTAAATACTTTCTAATAAGGAGGTAGTAAAAATGGATGAGTTTTTACTAGAAAAATATCATAACTTATTACAAGACGGAAAGATAGAACCAGAACTATATGATCTTTATAGAGTAAAAAAAGGTCTTAGAAATGACAATGGTACAGGTGTACTTGTTGGATTAACTAAAGTAGCTGAAGTATCTGGTTATAATGTTGAAAATGACATTAAATTGCCAAAAAAAGGTAATTTATATTATAGAGGTATTGATATTACCGATGTAGTTAAATTAGCTAAAGATGATTATGGTTATTTGAATACATGTTTCCTATTATTATTTGGGCATTATCCAAATAGTGATGAAGCAAAACAATTTAAAGACATTATAA
This sequence comes from Acholeplasmatales bacterium, assembly GCA_017542485.1. Lineage (GTDB taxonomy): Bacteria > Bacillota_I > Bacilli_A > Acholeplasmatales > Anaeroplasmataceae > Anaeroplasma. Next base: position 22,383 of record JAFXXC010000031.1, on the reverse strand, counting down.
AAGATAATTATGATTTACCAGAAGGTTATTTAGAAGATGTTATTTTAAAAAGTCCATCAAAAAGTTTAATGAATCATATTGCAAGATGTATTTTAGCTCTTTATTCATATGATAATGATCCTGATAATTTAGATGGATTTGAGTTAATAAAAAAGGCAGTTTCTTTAATTGGTAAGATGCCTGCAATTATTGCTTATTCTTTACAAGCTAAAACACATTATTTAGATAGAGATTCTCTTCATATTCATTTTCCAAGGAAAGAATATTCATTCGCTGAAAATATTTTATATTTATCAAGAAATGATGGTAAATTTACTGAAGTAGAAGCTAAGACACTTGATAGATGCTTAATGGTTCATGCTGATCATGGTGGAGGAAATAATTCTGCCTTTGTTGGTACTTGTGTTGCTTCAACTTTAACAGATATATATGCTATGATTACTGCATCATTATCTTCACTTAAGGGTCCACGTCATGGTGGAGCTAACATGGCTGTACAAGATATGATGAGTGTTATTATTAATGATATTGGTCTTGATGCTAGTGATGCTGAAATTAAGGCGACATTAACTAAAATATTAAATAAAGAATATTTTGATAAGACAGGCTTAATTTATGGTTTAGGCCATGCAATATATACATTATCAGATCCTAGATGTGAAATACTAAGAGCCGAAGCTAAGAAATTAGCTATTGAAAAGAAAATAGAGAAAAAATATGAATTCTATTTAAAAGTAGAAAGAATTGGTATTGAACTATTAGAAACTAAAACAGGTAAGAAATGTTGTGCTAATGTAGACTATTATTCAGGTTTAATTTATGACACATTAAATATTCCAAGAGATTTATTCATTCCTATTTTCGCTTGTGCAAGAATTGTAGGTTGGGTAGCTCATGATATTGAAACATTATTATATTGTAATAAGATTGTTAGACCTGCGACAAAATATGTTGGTTTTAAGGAAGACTAATTATGATTAAAACGCAGATAAAAATAGGTATTTTTGGGATGGGTTCTGTAGGAGCGTCTATTTATAATGAATTAAATGGATATCCTAATTTATATGCATTATTAGATGAAGATAGAATAGCTAAATATAAAAAAAATCCATTAATTATTAATGGAAATGAAGTTAAATTAAATATGACTTCTAATTTAAAAATGGATTTAGTTATTTTATGTGTAAAAGTATATCATTTAGATAAGGCATTAAATGATTTAAAGCCATTTGTTGATAAGAATACTATTATATTACCTATATTAAATGGTATAGATGCGAATAGATTAGTTAAAGAAGTATATCCTAATAATTGGGTATTATTTGGAGCTATTAATGTTGAATCTAATAAAGAAGGTAATTGTGTTAAAACTAGTAAGATAATGAATTTACAATTTGGTGATGAATACAATTATCATTTAAGATATCCATTAATTGAATTTAAGAAAATATTTGATTATTATGGTATTGAGAATCATATATATCATAATTTAAAAAGAAGAGTATGGCTTAAATGGATAATGAATTTAGCTATTAATCAAATATCTGCTTATGGTAATTATACATATAAGGATATGCATAATGATGAAACATTAGAATTAATGTATAAGATATTTGAAGAAGGATATTTGGTTTCCAAAGCTTACAATATTGGTATTACACGTGGAGATATTGATGAGCTTAAATATCGCTGTTCTTTATTTGAATCAGATAGAGTGACATCTTTGACACTTGATGTTAATAAAGGTGGATTAAATGAGGCTTATATATTTGGTGGAAGAATGGTTGAAGTAGCTAAATTAAAAAATATAGATATTCCATATAATACGATGGTTTATAATAAATTAGTAGGTAAGATTAAGGAAAAATAAAATGGAAAAGAGCACTATTTCTAGTGCCCTTTTCCGTTTTTTGGGAGAGATTATTTTGAAAAGTTATTATCTTTTGCAATTCTATATTACTACTTATGAAAGCGCTTGTCAATCAATTTTCTTAAAATTTTCGTAATTTATGTTATAATATGAGCGGAGTGATTTTTATGGATAGAAAAAGTATTTTATTAAATTTAAGAAATGAAGGAAAACTAAAAGGCTTAAAACCATGTTTTGTAAACTTAAATAATAATGCAGGTAAAATCTATAATGGAGGTGGAGGAACTTTCATTATGACATTACGTGAAAATACGTTATATTTTCAAAAATTATCATTTTTCTTACATAGATTAGTTCCTAATGAGGATTTTAGTGTTAATGTAAAAAGATTTATAGAGTATAAGATTAATAAGAAAACTGCAATTGCAGTATTGTATTTTTATGATAAAGAGGGTAGATTTTTACCAGTTATGTATCAAATAGGTACACCTAATACTTTTTCTACTGAAGAGAATATTAGTAGAATATTAAAAGAATTAGAAGAAAAATATGGATTAAAGATGGAGGATGAAGATTATGGAAAAGAAGAACCTGACACAGAAGGAGAAGGATCTAATTAAAAAATATGAATCAAATAGAAAGAAAAAGCCTTCATTTAATGAAAAAAAAGAAATGTATTTGAAACAAACTGATAGAAATTACAAGGATGGTGATAGAAATTGATTAATTTAGCAGAATTTATAGATTTAAATGTAATAAGAAAATCTGATTTAGGTTATATGTTAACAGATGGTAAGGAAGAAGTCTTATTACATTTTAAGCAATCACTATCTGAACATGAAGTTGGTGATAAGGTCAAAGTATTTATATATAATGACAAATCTTTTAGAAAAACAGCTACTGAAATTGAACCAACTATTACTTTAACAAAGCCTGATTTTGTTAAGGTTGTTGGAGTAGCTAAGGGTGCTGGAGTGTTTGTTAATATTAATACACCAAAGGATGTATTGATTTCTAAAGATTTTTTACCTTATAATGAGGATTTTTGGCCACAAATTGATGATGTTTTATTAGCACATTTAAAGATTAGGAAAGATGCTATTACAGCAAAGCCACTTTCTCGTTTTGATATTATTGGCATGCATAAGGATGTTATTTATGCAGAAGGTGAAAAGGTTAAAGGATATGTATGTAGATTATTAGAAAAGGGGATTGGCATTGTTACTGCTGATTATATGTATGTATATGTTCCTGAAACCCAATTAAGAGGTAATTATCGTTTAGGCGAAGAAGTATTAGTTACTATAACTAAGGTATTAGATGAAGAATATTATGGAATGTTAAATGGTCAAAAGGAAGAGATGATTGATCCTGATAAAGAATTGATTCTTAATTATATAAAGAAACATAATGGAAGAATTAAGCTTACTGCTAAGACAGATAGTAATATAATTGAAAGAGAATTGAAGATTAGTCGTAAGGCATTTAAGAGAGCTTATGGTGGATTATATAAGGATAGAATTATAGATTTTGATGAGGAAGGAACATTCCTTGTTAAGGAGTAGAATTATGATTGAAGAGTTAATAAAATATAATTTTAAGAATAAAGAATTAAATGATATGATTATTAATTTAAATGATGGATTAGTTAGTTTAGGTGATAATTTTATTAATAATTATGTGTCAAGAAAATTATTTAGAGAATTTTTATATGTTAATGATAATGATGTAGTATCATATTTTGATATTGATATGTTAAATAATTTGAAATTAAAATTAGTATCTAATGATAATTTTAGTGAAAGAATTGTTAAATTACATATTAATGATATATATGATAAGAATGATAAATATGCTGATCTATTTAAAGCTATTGTTGGTGGTTATGTTATTGATAATAGCAATATAGATTATGATTATATTGATTATTTATTAAATATAGATGATGCTATTTTATTGAGTATAGAGAATACTAGTAATTATTATAAGCTTGTTTATGAATGGAATAAGAATAAGTATAAAGAAACACCAAAATTTGAAGTGAAATATGATAATGAATTTAATGTAAGTGTTAGATTAAATGAAATTGATAAGATATTTAGTGCTAAAGCTAATACTAAATATTTAGCATTAATTTATGCATGTAAAGAAGCATATTCTTATTTAGAAGAGAATAATTTATTATTAAAGATGGAAGATATTGTAGGATATGCTGATATTGATAAGTGTATTAATCAATTACAGGAATTATTTGTAAAAGGATTTATCAGTGAGCCTCAATATAAGATTCAAATGAAGGGTAGTAGTAATGGTGTTGATATTTGGAAATGTAGAGTGTTAATTGATGGTTATAAGGAGTCTTTTTCTAGTGAAGATACTTCTAAAAAAACTGCTAAGAGAAATGCTGCTTTCCAAATGTTAAAATACATTATGGAAGAAAAGTAAAATTGACTTGAAAAGGGTTAATTGGTAGTTTATAATATATTTGCAATTTTTAAAGGCATTGACTAGGAACGTAGTAGAATGTTTAATGTTTAGAGAGGAAATTGTTTGGTGAAATATTTCCACATTTAATTCTATGAATTCACCCTAAGAGCTGGATTATTCCCGTATTTCTACGTTACAGAATAATGAGTGCTATGTACATACATAGAACTAGGGTGGTACCGCGTTAATTACGTCCTTAGATTAATTTCTAAGGACTTTTATTTTGGAAGGAGATAGTAAAGTGAAAGAGATTGATGAGCTAAATGAAGTTGTTAAAGAAGCTGATGAAGAACTTCATAAGGTAAATGATTTAAATGATTTACAACAAAAGAAGGCTATATATTTAGGTAAAAAGGGTCCTATTGCTAGAATTATGGCTGGGATGAAGAGCTTAACTGATGAAGCTAAAAGAGAATTAGGTATGGCTTCTAATAAGGTTAAGGATTTACTTGAAAATATGTTTGAGAAGAAAAAGAGTGATTTAGAAGAGGCAATTGTTAATCAAAAGCTTGTGAATGAAACTATTGATGTTACATTACCAGGTGTTCAATTCCCTGCTGGTGGAATTCATCCTTTATATCAAACTGTTATGGAATTAGAGGATTTATATATTGGTATGGGCTATAAGGTAGCTGAAGGACCTGAAATTGAAACTGATGAATATTGTTTTGAAAAGCTTAATTTACCAAAGGGACATCCAGCAAGAGATATGCAGGATACATTCTATATTAATCCTGAATTATTATTAAGAAGTCAAACATCTCCTGTACAGGTTAGAACTATGTTAGAATCTAAGGGTGAGCCTATTAAGATTATTTGTCCTGGTAAGGTATATAGAAGAGATTCAGATGATGCTACACATTCACATCAATTTATGCAATGTGAAGGTTTAGTATTAGGTAGTGATATTACTATGGCTGATTTAAAGGGTGCTTTACTTGAAATGGCAAGAAAAATGTTTGATAAGGATAGAGAAATAAGACTTAGACCATCATTCTTCCCATTTACTGAACCATCTGTTGAGGTTGATGTATCTTGTGGTATGTGCGGTGGTAAGGGTTGTCCTACATGTAAAGGTACTGGCTGGATTGAAATATTAGGTGCTGGTATGGTAAACGATAATGTATTAAGAATGAGCGGATATGATCCAGAAAAAATTCAAGGTTATGCTTTTGGTATAGGTGTTGAGCGTATTGCAATGTTAAAGCATAGAATTGATGATATTCGTAACTTCTATACAAATGATATAAGATTTTTAAATCAATTCAAGGAGGAAAAGTAAGATGAAGGCTTCAAAGAATTGGTTAAATGAATATGTTGATTTAACAAATATTACTGATGATGAATTATTTAAAGAAATAAATGCACATGTTTGTGAAATTGAATCATATGGTAAATTAATTAATGCTAATAATTTAACTATTGGTCATGTGCTTGAGTGCGAGGCTATTCCTGAGACACATTTACATAAATGTCAGGTTGATTTAGGTAGCGAGGTATCACAAATTGTTTGTGGTGCGCCTAATGTAGAAAAGGGAGTATATGCTATTGTTGCACTACCTGGAGCTATCCTACCTGGTAATTTTAAGATTAAGGCTTCTAAGATTAGAGGGGTAGAATCTAATGGTATGTTATGTTCTTTACAGGAATTAGGATTAGAAGAAAAGTATGTTCCTGAAAGATTTAAAAATGGAATTTTCTTATTTGATGAATTTGAGGTTAAAGCAGGAGATGATCCTTTAAAGGCATTAATGTATGATGATACTGTTATTGATTTAGAGTTAACTTCTAATAGAAGTGATTTATTATCAATTGAAGGTATAGCATATGATTTAGCTGCGACATTAAATAAGCCTATTAAATTAAGAGGATTCAAATTAGTAGAATCAAAGGATAAGAATCCTATTAGCGTTTCTATTGAAACAGATAAGTGTTATAAATATAATGCTAGATATTTAGCTAATGTTAAGATTAAAGAATCGCCTTTATTTATTAAGGAAAGATTAATCGCATCTGGTGTAAGACCTATTAATAATGTTGTTGATATAACAAATTATGTTCTTATGGAATTAGGTCAGCCACTTCATTCATTTGACGCAGACAAATTAGGTAATAAAATTGTTGTGAGATGCGCATTTGATGGAGAAACAATTCAAACATTAGATGATATGATTAGAAAATTAGATTCTAATGATATTTTAATTACTGATGGTAAAGTTGGTCACTGCTTAGGTGGTGTAATGGGTGGTAAAATTAGTGAAGTAACTGATGATACAAAAAATATTGTTCTTGAGGCTGCATATTTTGATCCACTATCTATTAGAAAGACATCAACAAAATTAAATTTAAAGAGTGAATCATCTACACGTTTTGAAAGAAAGATTGATTATGATAGAGTAGAGCGTGCACTTGATTACGCTGCATATTTGATGTGTGAATACGCAGACGCTACATGTTATTCTGGCGTAGCATCAGCTACTAAGGTTAAGATTACTCCAGAACATATCACAATTACTACAGATAAGATTAATAGCGTATTAGGTACTGAATTGTCTGATAATTATGTAGAAAGTATATTTAAGAGATTAAATTATACATATAAGAAAAACGGTATGGAATATGATATTACTATTCCATCAAGAAGAATGGATTTGGAAAAGTCAGTACAAGATATTATTGAAGATGTTGCGAGAATGAATGGATATGATAATATTCCTACAACTATTGCTAAAACAAGAGATAAGGGATATTTAACATATTCACAAAAGCGTACTAGACTTGTTAGACAAATCTTAGCATTTATGGGATTAAATGAGGTAGTTAATTACTCTTTAATCAGTAAAGAAGAATTAGGATTATATGTAAGCGAGGTTAAAGAGCCTATTGAGGTATTAATGCCATTAACAGAAGAACGTTCTGTTATGAGAGAATCTGTATTAAATGGATTAGTAGATAATATAGCTTATAATAAGGCTAGAAAATTAGAGAATTTATCATTCTTTGAGATTAGTAATGTTCATACAAAGGAAACTGAGGATTTACATTTAGGTATCGTTATTAATGGATTATATTCATCTAATTTATGGCGTGGCGAAAAACAAGTAGCTTCATTCTACTTATTAAAAGGTATTTTTGAGGCATTATGTTCAAAGCTTGCATTTAGTGTATCTTATGAGGTATGTAAGGATATCAAGTCATTCCATCCTGGTAGATGTGCATATATCTTACATAAGGGTAAGAGAATTGGTGTAATTGGTGAATTACATCCTAGATTTGCTAAGAATAAGGGTGTTAGTGGTACTATTGCGTTAGAAATTGATATGCATGATTTAATTACTGAAGAGAGTGCATTTAAGTATCAATCTATTAATAAGTATCCACTAGTTAGCCGTGATTTAGCTATAGTAGTTAATAAAGATATTCCTGCGGATAATGTTCTTGCTTCAATTAAGAAGGCATGTAAGAACAATATCTCTAAGGTAGAATTATTTGATGTTTATACAGGCGAAAATGTTAAAGAGGATGAGAAGTCTTTAGCTTTCAATATTACTTTTGAGGATAGAAATAAAACTTTAGAGACACAAGAGGTTGATGGTTTTGTTGATAGTATTTTAAAGAGATTAGAGAAGGATTATAACGCAAGACTTCGTTAGGAGCTTTTATGAATAGTATATATGGATATTCACAAAAGGATTTTGAAGATTATTTATTATCCTTAGGTGAAAAGAAATTCAGAGCTAAACAGCTTATTGAATGGGTATATAGGCATAAAATTAAATCATTTGACGAGATTACTAATATGAAGAAGGATTTTATCGAAAGATTAAAATCCGACTTCATTATTAATAGACTTGAGTGTGTTAGATTACAGGAATCTAGTGATGGAACTAAGAAATTCTTATTTAAGCTTTCTGATGGTAATTTGATTGAGACTGTACTTATGGTTAATGAGTATGGTTATTCAGTATGTGTTACTACTGAGGTTGGATGTAATATGGGATGTGTATTTTGCGCATCTGGTATGAAAAAGAAAATAAGAAATTTGGAAACATCAGAGATTGTGCTTCAAATATTTATGGTTGAAGAATTAACTAATATTAAGGTAACTAATATTGTAGTTATGGGTATTGGTGAGCCATTTGATAATTATGATAATGTAATTAGATTCTTAAGAATTGTTAATGATCCATTAGGACTTGAGATTGGTTCACGTCATATTACTGTTTCTACTTGTGGATTGGTTCCTAAGATTTATGAATATAGTGATTTTGATTTACAGGTTAATCTTGCAATAAGTTTACATGCACCTAATGATGAGATTAGAAATCAAATAATGCCTATTAATAAGACATATAATATTCAAAAATTAATTGAGGCTATTAAGTTTTATATTGAGAAAACTAATAGGCGTGTGACTATTGAATATATCCTTCTTAAGGGATTAAATGATAGTATGGCTTGTGCTAATATGCTTGCTGATTTATTACATGGATTAAATATTTATGTTAATTTAATTCCATATAATGAGGTTATAGAAAAGCCATATAAGAGATCAAGTCAATCTGATATGAAGATTTTCTTTGATGTGTTAAAGAAAAGAAGAATCAATGTTCAGTTAAGAAAGGAACAAGGTTCTGATATTGACGCAGCTTGTGGACAACTAAGAAGTAAAGAAATGAAAGGAAGAGTATGAGAGGAAGAATCATTAATTTAACTGGTGGGCTTTATAGTGTATTATTAGATGATAATAGTATTATTAAGGTTAAGGCTAGAGGAAAATTAAGAAGTGAAAAGAAATATTTAGTTAATGAGAAGTCTTTAAGCAATAAAAAGATACCTCAAGTGGTTAAATCATCTCCAAAGGTTGGGGATATTGTTGTCATAGAAAATGATATGATTGATCATTATGAGGAAAGAAAGAATGAGCTTATTAGACCAGATATTGCTAATGTTGATCAGATATTGTTAATATTTTCTTCTAAAAAGCCAGATTTTTCCTTTTATTTATTAGATTTATTTATTTTAAATGTTGTTAAGAATAATATATACCCTATAATATGTGTTACTAAGATTGATTTATTATCTGATCTTGAATTATTAGATTTAAAGAGTAAATTAAAGTATTATGAGGATTTAGGTTATAAGGTATTATATACAAGTAGTATGAAATCAATTGGCATTGATTGTGTACATGAAATATTAAAGAATAAAATAACTATATTTTCGGGACAGACTGGAGCTGGTAAGTCATCATTAATTAATGAATTAATTCCAGGATTTGAATTAAAAACACAGGAGATTAGTGATGCTTTAGGCCGTGGTAAGCATACTACAAGAGAGATTAGTTTATATCAGTATATGGACGGTTTAATTGGAGATACTCCAGGCTTTTCTAAGCTTGAGGCGATTAATATTAAATTAGAGGATTTAGATAAATTATTTATTGAGTTTAAGAATTATAGTTGTAGATTTAAGGATTGTAATCATTTAGAGAAGAGCTTTGGATGTGGAATTAGAGATGCCTTAAGTAAAGGTGAAATATTAGAATCTAGATATCAAAGCTATGTTAAGCTATATGATGAATTAAAGAATAAGAGGTAAATTATGAAGGTTTCATTATCGATTTTAACTGTAGATTATTTAAAGGTTTATGAATCATTAAAGGATTATATAGATGATGTAGATTACCTACATTTAGATGTAATGGATGGAGTATTTGTTCCAAATATATCTTTTGGGCCTGGATTTATTAAATCATTAAGAAAGATTAATGATGATTTAATTTTTGATACACATCTTATGATTGAATATCCTGATAGATATATAAAAGAATTTTCAGAAGCTGGAAGTCAATATATTACATTTCATGTAGAAGCAAGTTGTGATGTTATGAAGACTATTGAATTAATCAAGTCTTATAATGTTAAGGCTGGATTATCAATTAAGCCTAATACGAAGGTTAGTGAGATAGAAAAGTATCTACCTTATTTGGATATGGTATTAGTTATGAGTGTTGAGCCTGGTTTTGGTGGACAAAAATTCATGGATAGTGCTATAGATAAGGTAAAGGAATTGAAAGAATTAAGAGAAAAAAATGGCTATAGCTATTTAATTAATATCGATGGTGGTATTAATGATGAAACTGGTAAGAAAATAAAGGATTATGTAGATATGGCTGTAAGTGGTTCTTATGTTGTTAACAATAAGAATTATAGTTCAAAAGAAGCTATAAAGAGATTACATGATTTAAAGTAGAATATTGTATTTGTGAAAATGGCTATTTGGCCATTTTTCTTGTTTTTAAATGGATAATAAGATATAATCTTATTAAATGGTGGCGATATTATGAAGTATTATAAATGTGGACATATAATGACTACAAGAGGTATTAAAGGAGAACTTAAGGTAAAAAGTTATTCTGATTTTGATAGATTTAGTAAGGGTAAGATTATTTATATATTACATAATGATGAATATGTTAAAGAAGAAATATTAAAGTCAAGCTTTAATAGTGGATATTATTATGTGGTATTAAAGGATAAAGAGGATATTAATTTAGTTGAAAAATATCATAGTAATGATATTTATGTTTCCGAATTAGAAAGAGAAAAATTAGATGAAGGCGAATATTATTATTCTGAGCTTGTCGGTAAGAAGGTAATTAATCAAAATGGCGAGGATAGAGGAAAAGTATTTGAGATTAGAGAATATCCTAAAAGTGATTATTTAGCTATTAATTATAATGATAAGGTAGTATTAGTACCTTTTATTGACGAATTTGTTAAAGAAGTATTGGATGATAAGATTATTGTTAATGAAATTGAGGGATTGTTTTGAAAATAAAAATATTAACTTTATTTCCTGATATGTTTAATGGGTTTGTTGGAGAATCCATTATTAAGAGGGCAATAGATAATAATGTTGTAGAAATTGAAATAATAGATTATAGAACATACTCTAATGATAAGCATAACCATGTTGATGACACACCTTGTGGTGGTGGAGCTGGTATGGTTATTAGATGTGATGTTATCGATAGAGCAATTAAGGCTAATAGTGGCGATAATACATATATTTGTTTAATGACACCACAAGGAGAAAGATATAGCGAGGCTATTACTAAGGAATTAGCTTTAAAGGATGAGATAATGTTAATTTGTGGACATTATGAAGGCTTTGATGAAAGAGTAAGAGGTTATGTTGATAGAGAATTATCTATTGGTGATTATGTATTAACTGGTGGAGAAATACCTGCTATGGCGATAGCTGATAGTGTTATTAGACTTTTGGATAATGCGATTAATTCAGAATCATATAAGGATGATTCTTATTACAATGGATTACTTGAATACCCTCAATATACAAGACCTGTTGAATATAATGGTGATAGTGTTCCTGAGGTGTTGTTATCTGGAAATCATAAGAAGATTAATGAATATAGATTAAAGGAATCTTTAAGAAAGACTTATTTAAGAAGACCTGATTTATTGGAGGGTAGATTATTAAGTAAGGAAGAAGAGAAGTTTTTAAAGGAAGTAAAGGATGAGGAGGATAATAAATGAAAGAAGCTGGAATTTTATTACATATATCATCATTACCTGGTAAATATGGTGTAGGTACATTAGGTAAATGTGCATATGATTTTGTTGATTATTTAGCTAAAGCTGGACAAAAGATATGGCAAATATTACCGCTTAATCCTACTACTTATGGAGATTGTCCTTATTCATCACCAAGTGCTTTTGCCTATAATCCATATTTTATTGATATGGATATTTTGGCTAATGAAGGTTTAATAAATAAAGAAGATTTGCCTAAACCTTTTAGTGTATATAAGATTGATTTTGGAAGAATATATAATGATGTTTTTAATTTGTTACATAAAGCATATTTAAATAAAGAATTAGTTATTGATGAGTTTACTAAATATAAAGAAGAAAATAGTTATTGGATTAACGAATATGCTTTATATGAAGTATTAAAAAAGGAACATGATGGCAAGCCATGGTATGAGTGGTATGATGATTTTAAATATAGGAATAGAGAAGCTATTAGATGGGCTAATGAAGAATTTAAGGATAAGATAGATGAAATTAAGTTTTATCAATATTTATTTTATTCACAATTTATAAAATTAAAAAAATATGCAAATAAAAAAGGCATAAGAATTATGGGTGATATGCCTATTTATACATCATATGATTCAGCTGATGTATGGAGTGGTACTAATAATTATCAATTAAATGATGATTTAACGCCTAAGGGTGTTGCAGGTTGTCCACCTGATGCATTCTCGGCTGATGGTCAGTTATGGGGTAATCCTTTATATGATTGGGATTATTTAAAGGATACTAAATATAAATGGTGGGTTATGCGTGTTAATCATCAATTCAAATTATTAGATATTTTACGTATTGATCATTTTAGAGGATTTGAGGCTTATTATTCAATTCCTTTTGGAGCACCTAACGCAAGAGATGGCCACTGGGAAGAAGGTCCTGGTTATGATTTATTTAAAGTAATTAATAAAGCAATTGGGGATAAAGAAATAGTAGCCGAGAATTTAGGATTCTTAACACCTGGAGTACATAAATTATTAAGAAAATGTGGATATCCTGGTATGAATATATTTCAATTTGAATTGGGTGATGGTAAACATGTACCATTATTAAAGAAATATCCAGAAAATAATTTATTTTATACAGGAACTCATGATAATGAAATGTTAATGACATTTTATAATAAATTAAATGAGGATTACAGGAAGATAATTGATAAGGCATGTGGAATAACATTTAATGATAAGCCTAATTTAAAGATGATTGAATATTCAATGATGACTGATTGTAAATATGTTATTATCCCACTTCAGGATTATTTAGGATTAGGTAATGAAGAGGGTAGAATGAATATACCATCAGTTGCGTTAGGTAATTGGAATTATATTTCTAAGAAAATTGATTTTAGTAAGGAAATGTGTGAATATATTAAAAATATTACAGTAAAATCAGGTAGGTAGTATGGTTAATTTTATAATAAAGACAGATGATTATGCATTAGCAGAAGAAAAAATAAATAGTATTATTAATAGTATGGATAATCCAGACGTTCTTTATTATGATTTAAAGGATGATAAAATTTATAATCTTATTGATGAATTATCTACTATTTCATTATTTGATAATCCTAAATTAGTCATTTTAAAAGGAGGTAATTCATTACTTTCTGAAAGTGATTCTAAGATTAATGATTTATGTACTGTGATGGCAGATAGTAATAATTCAAATGTATTAATAATAGTTGAGGATGTTTTTGATTTAAAAACTCCTGAAAGATTTAAAAAATATAATCTTATTAAAAAGTATTCACAGGAATTTGATTTGAAGGTTCAAGATGTTAGTTTAGATGAATATGCGAAAAGGTCATTTGATTCTGATGGATACGATATTTCTAGTGATGCAATTAATATGTTATGCAATTCATCACAATCTTTATCAATGCTAAAGAATAATATTGATAAATTGAAGTGTTATAGAATAGATGAGAAGCATATTAGTTGGGAGGATGTTGACTTATTAGTTAATAAGCCAATAGATGATGATGTTTATTCATTAACTAACGCAGTATTAAGACATGATAAAAAACATATTTTTGAGTTATGTGAAGGATTTAAATATATCGGTATTAAGCCTAGCTATTTAATATCTTTATTAATTAATAAGTTTGAGGAATTATATAATGTTCATATAATTGCTAGAGGTAATGTTAAGCAAAATGATATAGCCACTTTATTTAATATTTCATCAGGTAAGGCATATTATTTATTAAAGGATTCTAAGAATCAGTCTTTAGAAGAAATAAAGAATAATTTAGAATTATTATTAAAACTTGATTATGATGTTAAAAAAGGAAAGATTGATGAACAGTTAGGTTTAGAATTATATTTCTTAAATTAAATATAAAAGAAAAAAGCACCGAGGTGCTTTTTCTTTATACTTTAAACAATTAAGCGTTTATACTATTAACCATAGTTGCTAGGCTTGATTTATGTCTTGCAACATAATTCTTATGAACGATACCCTTTGCTTGAGCCTTATCTAACTTCTTATAAGCATATGCTAAAGCAGTTTGAGCCTTTTCAACATCCTTAGCCTCTACAGCAGCATATACAGCCTTCATTGCAGTCTTTAATGATGATTTAAATGATGCATTAAATTGTCTTGCTTTTTCATTTGTACGAATACGCTTGATTTGCTGTTTAATGTTTGCCATAGGTTTCACCTCCACTATCAATGCGGTTTTAATTATATCATTATGGTTTTTTTAAATCAAGTAAAAAATTTAAAAGTTTATTATTATAATAATAGTATAAATTTTATTGAATTAAAATATGGCTTAAAATAAGGGTTTTTTGTTAATTGAAATGCTAATTGACAAAATGATTATTTAATTATTTATTGTTTTTTGTTATAATATATGTATAAAGCCGGAGGAGGTTCACTATGAAAGTTTTGTTTAAAGCGATGCATAGGGATATAAAGCCAATGGACATCGATAAAGATCAATTAGTTTCTATAATATGTAATATTGATTATTCTAAACCATTTAAACTTTTTAAACATATTTATCTTTATGAGAAAGTTTATAATTCTTTTGGTGAGGATTCTTTTAATGGTTATGTAAAATGTAGAAACGAAAGAATATCTTTATTTGAAGAATGTTATATAGTAAAAAAGACGCTATTTGGCTTTAAGGATTTAACTAAGGAAGATATAAAAAAAATAGAAGAGGTAATATCAGAAGATAAGCCGATGAAGTGGTGATTTTATGAAGATTATTAAAAAGGTTAGAGGAAAGCACCCTGAATTAGTCGATATGGAAAAGGATGATGTTATTTCTATTTTTGATTCTGGTATGGACAGAAGAAAACTTTTTAAGTCTTATTATCTTGTTGATAAATATCAGATAGAGAAAACAGAAAAGACTTTTAATACTAGTATTCTATTTCCACATACTACTATGGTGCATTATCACAATGATGTTTATATAATCAAAAAAGGTCTTTTTGGTGTTAAAAGCATTAGTGAGGATGAATTTAATGAATTGAAAAAACTTTTTAGATATGACTTTGATAGAGTTAGAGAGGATAGAAGGTCTATAGTTAATCCTAAATTAGTTGGTAGTTTAGCGTCTAAAGGTAATAATGGATATTAAATCGGACAGTTGTAATATGGTCCGATTTAATTAATGATAGGGGGTATTTTTATGATTGATGTTGTATCAGTAGAGAATATGAGAATAAGTGATACTGTAAAATGTAATGAAGTATCATCTTTATATTTAATGTATTCTGCAGCTTTAAAGGTATTTGAAGCATTTGATTGGTATGGCAAGGTTTTGATTGTTTCAGGTAGTGGAAATAATGCCGGAGATGGTTATGCTTTAGCCCCTATGATTAAGGCAAAGGGATTAGATGTTACTATTTTGTTGACATCAGATAAGATGTCAAAGGATGGAAAATATTATTATGATATTTGTGTTAAAAATGAAATAAATATTATTAAATATAGTGATGATTTTATATTTAGTAATTATGATATTATTGTAGATTGTATATTTGGGACTGGTTATAAGGGTGATGTTAGTGGTATATATTTTGATATTATTAACAAAATAAATGATAGTAAATCATATGTTATATCAGTAGATATTAATAGTGGATTAAATGGTGATAGTGGTATGACTAATTGTGCTATTAAATCTGATTTGACTATGTCTATAGGTACATATAAGACTGGACATTTTTTAAATATGGCAAAGGATTATATTAAGAATAAGGTAAATTTAGATATTGATATAAAAATTATAGATGAACCATTTCACTTGTTGGAAGAAAGTGATTTAAAAAATGTATTTAAAGAAAGATTGAATTTTACTAATAAGGGTGATTATGGTTATGTCACTTTAATGGGTGGATCAAGTCTTTATAGTGGGGCGATAAGGCTAGCAACCATGGCAACTATTTCATTGGTTTCTGGGGCTGGCGTTTCTATTTGCGCAGTTCCAAACACTATAGCTGATATTGTAAGAAATAACATTTTGGAAGCAACTTGTTATCCTATGGATGAGGCGGATGGATTTATTAAATTTGATAAAGAAAAACTGAATTATTTAATTAAAAGAAGTGAAGTTATTTCTTTTGGTATGGGTATTGGTGTATCAGATAGTGGATATGAAATATTAAGATATTTAATTGAGAATTATGATAAGAAGCTTATAATAGACGCGGATGGGCTAAATATGCTATCTAAAATAAAAGATATATTACCTGATAGTAAATGTAAGATTATTTTAACGCCTCATATTAAAGAATTTTCAAGATTAATTGATAGAAGTATTGAAGATATACTAAATAATATTATAGAATATGGAATGGAGTTTGCTAAAAACTATAATGTTACATTATTAATTAAAGGTCCAACTACAGTTATTACTGATGGTGATGATGTAATATTAGTTGATAGGGGTACACCTGGTATGGCTACTGCAGGTTCTGGAGATGTATTATCTGGTATTATTACTGGTATATTAGGATATAATGAAGATATATTACTTTCAGTAGCGAGCGCAGCCTATATTAATGGATTGGCAGGGGAATATGCCGAAAGGGAAAACTCTAGTATAACTATGACATCACTTGATACAGTTAATAACGTTAAAAGAGTAATAAATGATGTTATTAGGAATAATAAGGTGTAGAAATGGAAAGATATGAAGAAATAGAAAGAACAATAATTAAAACATATAGAGGAAGATTATGGGCACCATTTGTAAAAGCATTAAAGGAGTATGAACTTTTAAAGCCTAATGATAGAGTTTGTGTATGCATTTCAGGTGGTAAAGATTCAATGTTGATGGCTAAATTATTCCAAGAACTAAAAAAGCATTCTGATTTTGAATTTGAAGTTAAATATTTAGTTATGAATCCTGGATATAATGAGCATAATTTAAATCATATTAAGATGAATTTAGATTTATTAAAGATTCCAGCTACTATTATCGATACTAATATTTTTGAAGTAGCTAATAGTCAAGATAAGAGTCCTTGTTATTTATGTGCAAAGATGAGAAGAGGAGCTTTATACAAATTAGCATCTGATTTGGGATGTAATAAGATAGCTTTAGGTCATCATTTTGATGATGTAATTGAAACAACATTAATGAATATGCTAAATGCTGGTTCATTTCAAACCATGTTACCTAAATTACATAGCGATAATAATGAGGGTATGGAGTTAATTAGACCATTATATTTGATTAGGGAAAAGGATGTAAAAGCTTGGGCTAAATATAATGATTTAAAATTTATTATGTGTGCATGTAGATTTACTGAGGCTTGTAGCGTTGATAATGAGATAAATGCAAGTAAAAGGTTATCAACTAAGAATTTGATTCAAGAATTGAAAAAGAATTATAATGATAATGTAGAAAAGAATATTTTCGCAGCAGCTTCTAATATTAATATGGATATGATATTAGGATATAAGAAAGATGGAGTAAAGCATTCATTTTTAGAAACATACGACGAGGAAGAATAATGGATAGTAGGGTATTATATTATTATAGTGATGATAATAAAAAATTAAAGATAGCTAAAATTCGATATATTGTTTATGGTAGTATAATACTTGGATTAGCTATTTTGTTGTTTTTTTTGGAATTTTTTAATGGATTTGGAATAACTATGGTATTAGATTATTTTATATCAATATCTATGTTTTCTGATATGATAATAGGAATAATATATATAGTTAAAGGATTTTTACTTAAAGATAAAATTAAAGCAAAATCATATTTTAATATGGTTAATTCTAATATAAATAACGATAGTGTTACATCTTATGGTGGAATTATTAGATATTTATCTATTATTCCAGTATTGTTTAATATATCAATTATTGTGTTTTATTTATTAACCATATATATGAGGGCTGGCGAGATTTCATTTGTAATGGTTTTTTCATTAATCATTGGATTTTTGTTATTCATTAGTGCATTTATGGCTATGATATCAGTTGATGGAGAAAATCAGATTTACGATAGAATTGAATAATTTTCTCAAAAAATGTGTAAAATCATATGAAAAATGCTTACATTTTAAGGCAAAAAATAAAAAATAAACGGCTTAACAAAGCCGTTTTTTTATGTTATAATTACCTTGTAAGCTTTCTTGATAGATGTGTTCTACTCCAAAAACATCTTTGAGATTATTATCTATTATGATATAATAGATTTGGTTTTGAAACGGGAGTGAATAAAATGACATTACCTAATAAATTAACACTATTAAGAATATTATTAATTCCAGTTATGGTTATTATTTTTTATATACCATGGTTTAGTGAAAATTTGATATTTTTAGATGTAACATATTTGTATTTTTTTGAATTTATTATATTCTTTGTGGCAAGTGTTACAGACTTTGTGGATGGTTATTTAGCAAGAAAGAATAATCAAGTAACTACATTCGGCAAATTTTTGGATCCACTTGCCGATAAAATGCTTGTATTCTCATCAATGACTATCTTACTTTTAAATAATAGTGGTGTATTACCTGAGGGTCAACCACTAGTCCCTATGTGGGTGTTTGTTGTGATGCTAATAAGAGAATTTATGGTATCAGGAATTAGAATGCTTGTTTCATCAAGGGGTGTTGTTATAGCAGCTGGTTGGTTAGGTAAGTGGAAAACATTTATTACAATGATTGCTATAGGTGCATTATTTATGGGTGGCTTACATATTTCAATAATCTATATTGGACAGATATTTATGTACATAGCATGTATTTTAACTATTGTTAGTGGTATTGAGTATTTCTGGAAAAGTAGAAAAATTATTTTAGAATCTGTATAAAAGGTGGAAATTTATGGCTGATAATAAAGAAGCTGCTTTAAACGAAGCATTAAAGAAAATTGAGAAGGATTATGGAAAAGGTTCAGTAATGAAGCTTGGAGATAAGAGTGAAGAACATATTGAAGTAATACCTTCTGGTTCAATTACACTTGATAGAGCATTAGGTGTTGGTGGTTATCCTAAAGGAAGAATTATAGAAATCTACGGACCTGAATCATCAGGTAAAACAACATTTGCGTTACACGCTATCGCAAATGCTCAAAAGAATGGTGGATATGCTGCATTTATTGATGCAGAACATGCACTTGACCCTGTATATGCTAAGGCATTAGGTGTTGATGTTGATAATTTAATATTATCTCAACCAGATAGTGGTGAACAAGCACTTGAAATTGCTGAAGCTTTAATTAGATCAGGAGCTATTGATTTAATTGTAATTGATAGTGTTGCCGCACTTGTTCCTGAAGCTGAATTAAATGGTGAAATGGGAGATAATCATGTTGGCTTACATGCAAGATTAATGAGTCAAGCAATGCGTAAGATGGCAGGATTAATTTCTAAAACACAGTGTGTTGCGATATTTATTAACCAAATAAGAGAAAAAGTTGGAGTAATGTTTGGTAATCCAGAAACTACAACAGGTGGTAGAGCATTAAAGTTCTTCGCATCAGTACGTATGGAAATTAGACGTGGTGAGGCAATTAAGGATGGAACAACTATTTTAGGTAATAGAACAGCAATTAAGGTTGTTAAGAATAAGGTAGCACCTCCATTTAAAACTGCTGAATGCGATATTATCTATGGTAAAGGTATCTCAAAGCTTGGTGAAATAGTTGATTTAGCTGTTGAGGCTAATATTATTCAAAAGAGTGGTGCTTGGTTCTCTTATGATGGGGCTAAGATTGGTCAAGGAAGAGAGAATGCAAAAGAATTCTTAAAGAATAATCCTGAAGTAGCACAAGAAATTGAAAATAAGTTAAGAGAATTATAATAATAGAATCACCAGTATGGTGATTTTATTTTGCAAATAAAACTTATTAGTATAAATTGAACGAACAAGTTTGTTGTGATATAATAATTATGAAAGGAGAAGCAACTCATGATAGACTTATCCAATAAAAATTACAATATTAAAGATGATATTGAATCAATTTTAGAAGCTGAAATGATGGAAGTTGATAACTTTTCTAAAGAAACTGGAATATCAAAAAACACTTTAATTGAAATAAATAAAAAGAATTTTACAACAAATGCAGTATATGAAAAATTCTATTCATATTCTTATAAAATTGGTTATAGATTTAATCTTATTAAAGAAGAATTTTTAAAAGAATCAAATAAAAACATTTTATTTCACGGTTCAAAAAATGGTTTGAAAGAAGTGAGTTATAATGGTTCAAGGGAAAAGTGTGATTTTGGATGTGGATTTTATTTAGGACAAAGTTATTCAACAACAATAAGCTTTGTATGTGAAAACGAAAACTCGTGCATATATTCTTTCAAATTTTCATACGATAATTTAAATGTATTAAAATTTGGATGCTCACTTGAATGGATGCTCGCTATATGTTATTTTAGAGGTTTTATTAATAAGTATACAGATAATAAGAAAATTATAGAGATTATTAATAAAATAAATGAATCAGATGTTATTATAGCGCCAATTGCTGATAATAGAATGTTTTATATTATGTCATTATTTGCTAACGGAGATATCACTGATTTAGTTGCAATTCATTCACTTTCTGCTTCAAGTTTGGGTAATCAAGTAGTTATTAAATCCGAAAAGGCTTTGAATAATTTGAAATTCGTTGAAAAATATTATGTATCCAAACCTGAAAAGCAATTTTATATCGGATTATTGAATCAAAGAAGTGAATTAATTGAGACTAAGTTAAAACTTGCTAAAAGAGAATATAGAGATGGGAAATATATTGAGGAGGTGTTAGAATGAGAAACTTTGATGTAAATGGATTAAGGTTGGCAGAATTTCAGGGAAAAATATTTGAATATTCCTATGATTATTTTAATTGTTCTACAAGTATATTTATGAGAAGATTTTATTATTCTAACTATTTAAAACTTCTAGATAAAAATGATTCATCTATATTATCATTAGATCCTTATGAAGCACTGGATAATATAAATAATCAATTCGGTGATAAAAATTATGGTATAATTAAAAAAAATAAGGAATCTTTGTTTTGGGTTGGATATTTTTATAGATACATTTCTTACACAAGAAATGTTAATACTAAATTTTTAATGAAAATATTTAAGTATGAAAAAATGTTTGAATTATATTACATATATCATACTCAAGATATGGAATGGTGTATAGAAAATTTATTAGAACTTTATGGATATGATGAAAAAATATTTGACCCGAATGATAGATTAAGAAAGGTAATTAGGCAAAAATATAAACTTATTAGTGTGAATTAAACGAAAAGTATAATGTTATATTAGAATTGGTGGTGAACTTATGGAATCAGAAGTAAATATGATGATGGTCGAATATGAAGAAAATGTTAATTTGGTTGCCAAAATCAATACTGAGTTATGTAAACAATTTGGACTTGAACATCATTTAACTGAATTTTCTTCTAATTTAATAACGGCTTTAAATCAATACAAAAGATTCGTCCCACTACTATTAAAGTCAATATAAAAATGAACAATTAAGGTACAGTTATTTTGTACAATTATTAATCAATATAACAATCCCCTAGGGGATTCGCGGGCTACTTTTCAATGAAGTAGTCTTTTGTTCTATATGAAGGACCATTAATGGTTATCACCTTTGAATGATGTAATAATCTATCAAGTATAGCATTAGCAAGTACTGCATCACCAAATATTTCATGCCATTTATTTAATGGTTTATTAGAGGTAATGATAGTTGATTTCTTTTCATATCTTTTAGATATAAGCTGAAATAATAAATTTGACGCTTCTATATCCATTGGAAGATATCCTACCTCATCAATTATCAATAGACTATATGAAAAGAAATGTTTAATTCTGTTTTCAAGTCTGTTTTCTAATTGAGCTCTTTTTAATTGTAAGCATAATTCATGACAAGTTATAAAATATGTTGATCTACCATTAGT
>JAFXXC010000005.1 GCA_017542485.1 Acholeplasmatales bacterium | reverse complement strand
TTTATAATGATAGGATAGAAATATTATCAAGAGGAGAATTAGCACCACTTCAGACAATAAATGGTTTCTATAAAGGACATTCAATTCCTGTAAATGAAAAATTATCAGAATTATTTTTACAATTACATATAAGTGAGAAAACAGGAAGAGGTATTCCTAAGATAATTGAAGTATATGGTAAGGAATCCATTGATATATCTGATGACACTATATTAGTCACAATCCCATTTAATAGAATTAACAAAGTGGGTGATAAAGTGGGTGATAAAGTGGGTAATAAAGTGGGTAATAAAGTGGGTAATAAAAATCTCAACATTTCTCAAATAAAAGTGTTAGCTGAGATAAGAAATAATCCAAATATTACTAAGCCTGAGTTGATGGTAAAATGTGATTTAGGTAAAACTTCAATTGATAATATTATCTCATTTTTGAGAAAGAATAATATTATTGTAAGAGTTGGATCTAATAAGACTGGATATTGGAAAGTTAATGAATAAATATATTAATGATAATAGATTTTATCAGTGATTTTTATTCCATATAATTTAGATTATAGGAAGTACTGGAGGTTGTCATTATGGCACTAATTAACGAGAATGTCTTATGGGCATCTGCTGATAAATTAAGAGGTAGCGTAGCACCATCTGATTACATGCATATCACATTAGGATTAATTTTCCTAAAATATATATCAGATTGATTTGAGGAAAAGTATAAAGCTTTAGTAAAAGATGGCGAAGGCTTTGAAAATGATAAAGATGAATATATGGCTGATCATATATTGGGGGTTCCTGAAAAATCAAGATAGGAATATGTAGCTTCATTTTCTAAACAAGAAGAAATAGAACGAAAACATAATAAATAAAGCGTGTATTGGAGGAAAAGAAATGTATACAAATGAACAACTATTGAATTATTCTAGGCCACTAAGTGATAGTGAAAAAAAACAATGTGAGAATTCACTAAATGTTGTTAAAAATATCCTTAGCAATTATGGTTTTACAGTAACAAAAGAAAAATACGAAAGTAATGATGATGATTTGAATTATGGATTCCATGTCAGTAATGGTGAAATGACAGCTGAGATATTCGTTCAAGGTTCATATGGTAACGGAACATGTGTACGTCAAGATAGTGATGTAGATATTGCGATGATATGTGAATCGACTTTTAGAGGGAAGTATCCAACAGGTAGAACCGCTAAAGATTATGGATTTGTTAATAGTAGTTTCTCAATTCTTGACTTTAAGAAATCATTAGTTGATTTTATCAACTATAATTATACAAAATATACTGTTTATAATCATAACAAATGCATTGATTTTAAAGGAAATGATAGTAGTAGAAAAGATATTGATATTGTTCCATCTCTAAGATATCGTGATTATTCAAAAGATAGATATTGTGATGAGGAAAATTATGTTAAAGGAACACTTATTAAATGCAATGATGGCAATGAAATAATTAATTATCCAGAACAAAGTCACAAAAATAGTATTGAAAAAAATAATTATACAGGATATATGTATAAAAAAATTGTTAGAACTTTAAAAAAAATTAAGCATGATATGGAAGAAGATAATTGTCAATCTGCTAAAAGTGTTTCTTCATACGGACTTGAATGTTTGATTTTTAATGTTCCAAATGATTGTTTCAAGAAAGATGATGATTCTAATAATTATAGATATATTGTTTTTAAAGTGATTTATTATTTGTATAAAAATAGGCATAATTTTATTTATTTTGTTGAAACAAATAAACTATTAAATATTTTTGCAAATCCAAATAATAAAGTCGAGGATTATAAGCAATTTATTATTGATTTAAAGCAATACATAGAAGAATAGGGATGATGATATATGAATAAATTTAAAAGTATTATTTTAATAACATGTTTTGCTTTTGCTATTGCTTTAACTTTTTTTTCCTTTTTTTCAACAGATATAGAGCCATTGAAATATGCGTCTATATCAGCTTCGGCTATATATTTAGCTTTCCTTTTATATATTAAATTTCTATGGAGATGGAAATGGAATCCGTTTAAAAGAATTCGAAACTATATTAATTTAAATGGTAAATGGAATTGTCATATCATATTTGATGAAGGTTTAACTTATGATAAGGGAGAAAAAGATGCTATATGTACTATTAAGCAAGATTTGTTAGACTTGAAGATTAAGATTGAAACTAATGAGAATACTAGTATTTCAATATTATCATGTATTAATAAGTCAGATATGGAATCAACCTTGATATATATGTATAAAAGTGAAACAAGTAAAGAATTTAGAGCAAAAAATCCAGATAAAATTGGGTCTGCTAAATTAAAAATCATTGATGAAAATCATCTTGAAGGTGAATATTGGACAAATGGTAAGTCTGCCGGAAAACTTATTTTAGAAAAACGTATAAAGTAAAACAAATTAGTTTGTATTGAATATCGAGGAAACTATTATGGGAATGAAGGAATAAATTGAAACGTTAAAACAAAGATTGTCAAAGTACACTACTTATGAGATACTAACAAATTTTAGAGCTAAAATGCAAGTGTCAGGTAGCGATGCTGAAGAGATTGCTGAATCAGCCGAATTATCTAATAAAACCATACTACAATCACCATTGCAAGAATGGTATTATTTAATAGGCTTATTAATGTCAACTGATGATTTAAGTAACGGAAAAAACAAAATCAAAAACGATAGTGATTTTGAAAAATTAGAAAAGAAATAGATAAAATTAATAAGTTATATCAAAAAATGATGACTGGTAATTTTGATTTTCTTAAAAATAAGAAGCAAAGTATCATTGAATTTATAGTAATTATTATTTGAAAAATATGACCTATTCCTACCATAACCATATACTGGTTCTGGTGAACATGTGCTATAATAGTGCGACGATGCATAATTCTTATATTTACTGTTGATAAAAATGTAATAAAACGCAATTAAGTAGTAGAAAATTTGCGTATGTTAAATAAAACGCGCTTAAAATGATACATTTTTCATAACAAACGCAATTTTTTGTTGCGTTTTTATTTTTAAAGATTATAATATATATATACTATATAACATTGGAGGATATAAAAATGAAGATTCAGAGAGTTCTAATAGATGGATTCAAAAATTTAAGTAATGTTGATATGACATTTGGTAGAATGACATCTATTGTTTCTGTTAATAATTTTGGTAAATCAAATTTTTTGCAAGGAATTAATTTTGGTGTTCAATTTATTAAAGCAACACCTAATCAAAAAGTATTAATGTTACAAGCGAAAAATGTTATGCCTTTTAATAAATCAAATTTTGGGAAAAGTTTTAAATTTGAAATTGAAACTAATGTTACATTTGATGAAATATCATATAGCACAATATATTCTCTAGAAGCTACATGGGGATATAAGCCAGAAGATATTACAATAAAAAAAGAAGTTTTAAAAATAAAGAAAAACAAACCATATCAAAAATATGAAATGGTATTAAAGAGAACAGATAATTCTTGCTTATATAAAGCCTCTCCAACTGGTAGATGTTCAACTACATTGAAATTAGAACCTATGGAATTAGGTATAAATAAGTTGAAAGCATTTGATAATCTTTATTTTGTAGATATTATTAAGAAGATTAATGACTTATCATTATATATGGAAGATACATTAGATCCTAGAGCTATGTATAATGCTGATCCGGTAATAATAAAGGGAATCGGCGATGTAATGTTTATGTCAAATAATCTACCAAGAGTATTATACAAATTAAAAGAAATTGATATAAATAAATATGAGTTAATTAAAAATACATTTATGGCATTGTTCCCAAATGTAATTGGGCTAAATGTTGAAGAATTAAAGGTAAATGTTGGAAATGCAAAATTACCAGATGATTCACCACTTATGATTTCAGATAGTATTTATGTATTATCATTAGAAGATAAAAATTTAGTTGCTCCAATAAACTTTGAAGCTATGTCAGACGGAGCGAAAAGAATATTAGTATTGCTTACAAGAATAATACTTGCTGAAATGAGCAATGTTGCTCTAATTGCAATAGAAGAACCAGAAAACTCAATTCATCCAAGTCTTTTAAATTCATATATTCAAGTTATTTCTCAATTGTTAGATGATTCAAAATTAGTATTCACAAGCCATTCTCCTTATATAATAAGCTATTTACCAAACGAAAGTGTGTATGCGGGTTTACCAGATGGTGAAGGTGGAGCAATCTTTAAAAGAGTTAAAACAAATGTTTTAAGCAAAGATGCAGCTGAAGTTGATGAGTTAGTTGGAGACTATTTATTCTCATTATTATCAGATGATTCTGATATGTTAAAAGATTATATTGAGGACTAAGATTATGTCGAAATATATTGTAATCTTTGTAGAGGGAGAAACGGAAGAAGAGTTATATAAGGATTATATAATTCCAATTGTAAGACGTAATATGCCTAATGGTATGCTTGAATGTGAAGTAAGTGTAATAAATGTAAGAGGTGCTGGTGGATTTAAAAATGATTCAATAATGAAATTCAAAAGATTAAAAGAAAGTAATGCTGATAAAGATTTCGTTGTTGCTATGTGTTATGATACCGATATTTTTGAATATGCTTCAAAGCCTCCAATCAACTGGGATAATGTTGAAAAGAGAATTAAAAAAGTAGGAGCTGAAAAAGTAATTAGAGTTGCTGCTAAACGAAGTATCGAAGATTGGTTATTATATGATTTAGAAGGTTTATGTAAATGGTTAAGAATACAAGTACCATCGAAGTTAACAGGCAAAACAGGATATGATAAACTTAAATCATTATTTAGACAAAAGAATAAAACTTATATCAAAGGTAAAAAAGTTGAAGGATTACTTATGAGACTTGATATAGATAAAATTATGAATAAAGTTAATGGAGAATTAAAACCTTTAATATCCGAGTTTAAACAATCGACCAAGCAATAAACATTGAGATAGTATTTAATATAGGTATAAATTCGGATGTTTATGTTACTGGTCTTGAAATTTTGAATAATTAATTGCTTTTAATAATAATCACAACAACAAATAAAAAGGCTTAAATACTATGTTTTTCAGTAATTAAGCCTTAAAAGTTTTTTTATGAATTTAAGGGACCATATTTTATTGGAACAGATATCTAATGCTAAAGAATCAACAATATATAACTACAAAAGAATTATCAATTATATTTCCAAATTTTAATAGAAATATAATGATGAATCTAATGAGCAAATTAAAAGATATAGTATCAGAAGATATTATTAAAAATGAAATTAATTCTTATGTATTAGGGGAAGAATAAATATTTTTGAATTAGTAGCCATTCTACTGGAGGATTTTTATGAAATATACAAATGAAACGTTAAGTTATTATGCTAAACCATTAAGTAAAAGTGAAAAAGATAATTGTGAATCAACCATAAGAGTTGTAAAAAACATACTTGAAAATTTCGGATTTAGAACCACTAGAAGTAAAAATAATTCTAATGAAGATGAATTAGATTATAGCTATACAATGATTAAAGATAATCGTGAATTCACTGTTTTATTACAAGGTTCTTATGGAAATGGCACAGGCGTTAGACAAGAAAGTGATGTAGATGTTTCAATTATATCGGAAAGTGTATGGCATGGAAATTACAAACATTTCAAACGTGAGCACTATGGATTTGTTGATAGTGATTTCTCAATCATAGATTTTAAATATGATTTGGCAAGTTTCATCAATCTTAATTATCCTAATAGAATTAGGATTGGAAATAAATGTATAGATTTTGAAGGAAATGGAACAAGTAGAAAAAATGTTGATTTAGTACCATGTTATAGATATAGAGATTATAGCAATGATTTACAGGGAACTCCAAATAATTATGTTGGTGGAATTTATATTGAATGCAAGGATGGTAATGTTATAATCAATTATCCAGAACAAACTAGAATTAACAGTACAAAAAAGAATAATGATACTAATTATTACTATAAAAAAGTTGTTCGAACACTTAAAAATATAAAAAACGATATGAAAGACAATGGAATAATGAGCGCAAACGCTGTTTCTTCATTTGCGTTGGAAAGTATTATTTATAATGTTCCAAACTCTATAATTGACGGGTGTTATAATTCAATGTATGAAAGAATAAATGCAGTAATCACTTATTTGTATAATTATAAAAACAGCATAAAATTCTTTAAAGAACCTAACGAAATTCTTTATATATTTAATAATCCTAATAATGTTTATGAGGAAATATGTGATTTTATTAATGATTTATGGAGGTTTTTTGATGAAAACTAATATGATAATCAAAATATCTATATATACAACTTGTATATGTTTTGCTGCATTATGTATATTTTCTTTCTTTTTTCCAGAAATTAACATTTTAAAATCTATATCAACAGTTGCAGCAGTTGCAAATGCACTTGTAATAATTTATTGTAAATGGGCGTGGAAAATACAAATTAAGAAAATAAAATTTTCTTCAATTCCAAATTTGAATGGTAAATGGGAATGTATTATAAAATATAATTTTGACGGTAATGACAGAGAAAAAATTTCAGAAGTGAATATTGAACAGGATTTATTTGGTATTAATGTTATTCTTATTACTGATGAAATAAAAAGTAATGCAATTACAGCATCAATAATAAATGAACATGGCAGTAAATATTTGATATATACATATAGAACTACACCCAAGCAAGATGTAAGAGATAAAAACCCTATCCAGTATGGAACAGCAAAAATAGATATATCTGATATTAATAATGTATATGGTGAATATTGGACAACAAGAAAAACTCAAGGTATGATGTATCTTAAAAAGAAAAACTAATTGAGGGATAGAGGCAAGTTTCAATTATACCCATAATTGATTTATCTGCAGCCGAAAGCCCGTTAGCTTTGCTACAATCCAACAAAATATACAATACATATATTATTGTATCTAGAAAGCAACCGAGCAAGTAACTTGCTTTTCTTTTTTACATTGTCCAATACTGTGTAACAAACGGGGCAAAAAGTAAAAATGACCCGATTGTGAACGAGGCTGATAAAATATTTGAAAATGAGTTTTTATAAATAAAAAAAGAATTTATTAATAAGAATGTTATATTTTTGCCTATTTTAACTTAAAATTGATGTTTTACTATAAAAAAATTGCATTTTTTGTTAGAAAATGATATATTTTATATGTATATAAGTTAAAAAGGCGGTTATTTTTATGGATAACATGTTTAAATTATATTTTAAAAACAAAAATGAATATAATAATATATATGAAAATAGATATAATTCAGAAAATACTATTCATTTTCATTTTAAAATTGAAAATGATTATGCTTTTTTCTATTATCATAATGAAATTATGAATATTATTTATAATATAAACAAACTAGATAAAGAAGTAACAAATATTTTAAATATGTTACCAGGTATAGCACGTGAGGAATATAAAAAGAGATCTTTAATTGATGAAATATTTTTTACTAATGAAATTGAAGGTGTGGTTTCTACTAGAAAAGAAATAAGTGAAGTAATTGATGATATTGAGTCTAAGGCAAAAGAAAAGAATCGTATACATAGTTTAGTTCATAAATATCTAATGCTAAATACTAATAATGATAACATAATGAATCTTGAGGATATAAGGAAAACATATGATGAATTAGTGTTAGATGAAATTGATAAGGATGATTATCCAGATGGAGTATTATTTAGAAAAGATTTAGTATATGTCAAAGGTAAATCAGAAAGAATATTACATACTGGTGTTTATCCTGAAGAAAAGATAAATAGTATCTTATTAGAAGGATTAAATATATTAAATGATGATAATATTGACTTATTAGTAAGAGTTTCTTTATTCCATTATATATTTGCTTATGCCCATCCATTTTATGATGGAAATGGTAGAACTGATAGATATATATCATCACTTTATTTAAAGAAATACTTTAATCCAATAATTTCATATAGATTATCACTTACTATTAAGGAAAGTATCAATAATTATTATGAAGCATTCAATATGACTAATAGTAAATATAATAAAGGTGATATAACTACTTTTGTTTTTGAATTTGTAAATATTGTTAAAGATGCATTTGAAAAAACAATTAGTTATTTAAGTCAAAAAAGAACAATGCTAGATGAGAAAAAGAGTATTTTAGATGAATTAACAATAGTTAAAGAAGAAAAAATAAATAATGAATTAAAGAAAATATTATATATTTTAATGCAGGTGGATATTTTTGGTGAATATCCTATCAATAGGGTAAATTTAAGTAATGCTACAAATCTATCACTTCCAACATTAAATAAATTATTAGCTATATTAGAAGAGGAAGAATTAATAATTAAAATAAAAGAAAGCAAGGCATTCTTGTATAGTATTAATACTGATAAATTTAAAGGTTAAATTATGGATATAATAAAATTATTAAAATCATATGTAAATAAGGAACAATTAAATATAGAAATTAATAATTCTGATATTAAATTATTAATTGAACAATCATTACAAACTTTATTGTATCCTGTTACCAATAATAAAGAATATAAGAGATATTATATTAGTTGGGTGGTTAAACAAGAGGAATTTTATAATATACAAAGTGAGATAAGTAATATATTTAATGATAATAATATTAGTCATGTGTTTTTTAAGGGTAGTGTATTATCTAAGATATATGATGATAGTAGTGTAAGAACACGTGGAGATATTGATTTATATGTTAGTAGTAATGATATGAATAGAGCTAAAGAAGTATTAGTTAGTAATGGATATGTTGTTGATAGTGATGTAGTTGATTGCATGCATCATTATGCATATAAGAAAAATGGAATTGAAGTAGAATTACATTTTAATATGTTTGATCCTGATTGTGATAAGTCATGGATTAAGTTATTTAATAATCCATTTGAGTTATGTGATTTAGTTAGTGGTAGTTTATATGAATTTAAGGCTACATATCATTTAATATATTGTATTATGCATTTTGCTCATCATTTGAGGCATGGGGCTGGTATTAGGTATATGTTAGATTTTTATTATATGTTTAAGAAGACTAATATAGATTTTAATTTATTGCATAATATATTAAATGAATGTAAATTGGATAGGTTATATAGTAATATTATTAATGTATTAAGGTATGTATTTGATGTTGATTTTGATAGTAGTATAGGTGATATTGATATAAAGTATTTTATTGATTATATGCTTGAATATGGTATCCACGGACATGCTAATAATGAAACTAGTGTACAGGCATCAGTACATAGTAATAAGTTTAGGTATTTTATAAGTAGGGTATTTTTATTAAATAAGCCTTATAGAATAGCAAGATATCCTAAATTAGGTAAGTGGTATTTTTATATAATATGTTTAATTGTACATTGGTGTTATTTAATAACACATAAGATAGGATCTATGTTTAAATTTTTATTTGGTAAGAATAAGAATAAAGAATTGTATAAGAAATTAGGTGTTTAGTGTGAAGAAGTATTTTTATGGACACTATTTTAAATTACAATCTGATAAATATACTATTGCGTTTATACCATCATATTCTAGGGTTGGTAAGAAGTATGTTGCATCATTACAGGTTATTACTAATGATGGTTCTTTTGTTATTGATTATGATTATAGTGAATATAAAAGAGGTAAGGATTTTGAAGTAAGTATTGGTAATAATCATTTTAGGAAGAATGGTATTAAGCTTGATATTAATAGAGATGATATTAAATTAAGTGGAGATATTGTATTTGGTGATTTTAATGTTTTAAAGAAAGATATTATGGGACCTTTTAGGTTTATACCTTTTATGGAGTGTAGACATCAGGTTGTAAGTATTAAACATAATATTAGTGGTTTTATATATTTGAATGGTACTGAATATAATTTTAATGATTCTTATGGTTATATTGAAGGAGATAGGGGAAGATCTTTTCCTAAGGTATATGTATGGAGTGAGGCATTATTTAATAGGGGTAGTGTTATGTTATCAGTTGCTGATATACCATTTGGGTTATTTCATTTTACGGGAATTATAGGTTTTGTTAATTATGAAGGTAAGACTAATATTATAGGTACATATAATCATGCTAAAGCATTAAAAATAAAAGATAATGAAGTAATAATTAAACAAGGTAAGTACAGGTTATATATTACATTATTAGAGAAAAATGCATTTCCTTTATGTGCTCCTAATTTAGGTAAGATGGATAGAATTGTTAAAGAAAGTGCTGAATGTAAGGTAAGATATAAATATATGAAAGATAATGATGTTATTTTTGATATTACTGTTAGTAATGCATCTATGGAATATGAATATATTGAAAAATATGAATTTAATAAATTAAAGAAATAACATAGTTATTTTTGAGAATTTTATCTAAAAATAGGTGAATTTTTATTAATTACAAAAAATAACATAATTTTCATTAGCCGATTTACTTGAATTATTTGATAAATAAGTTATAATAGCAGTAATAGAAGAAATAGGCAAACCGGGAGAAATCCCGCGACGCAAAGCTATAGGGTCTATTAGGGAAAGACAGCCAGTTGCACGAAAATGTTTTTGTTACTGGCTTTTTTGTATTGTGATTTGAACTTTTACTAATTTTAAAGATTTATTCTTTAGAATAATTAAGAGTTTAAGTTTATTTAAGAAATTAATAGATAGGAGGAATGTTTTACTATGTCAAAACGTATGATTTTTAATTTAATAACATTATTAGTAACAACATTCCTTTTAATTTTTTCTGCAATGGCATGGTATGTTACTAATAAGACTGTTTCAGCTAATGGTATATCTGGTAGTGTAGTAGGAGATACAGATGTAGTAGAAGAAGTTAATATTTATTACGCTACTAAGAACAATAACGGTACTTATACAAAAGGTGATAAAGTTACTGGTACAGATTATATGATTTATGACCAATTTTCTGAAGTATATGAAGCATCAGAACATGGTGGTATTCAATATAGAGAACCTGCAAGATTAATAGAATTAGTACTAAAAACTGGTACACAAGTTAATCAATTAAAGATGGTAACTACAACTACTAGATTCCCAGGAACAGATAATACAACAGATCCTGGATATATTACATCAAATGTTGATGTACCTTTATCACCATTTATTATGTTTAATAAAGCTACAGTTAGTGGCACTACAATTACTGTATCTTCATTTTTAGGATATGAATATAATACAACTACTGGTGCTATTACAAGTGCTGAAATCCAATTGATTAATTCAGCAACTACATCAGTATATATCTTATTAGATTTTGATGATGAGAAATTTAATTTATTATATTCAAATAATATCGGTAACCCTGTTGTCGATGAGGCTGTTCAAATCAACCATAAATTAGACTTTAAACTATTAGTATTTGGAGGTGATGCTTAATGAAAAGATTATTTTATTCAGTAATGACATTACTTCTTACAGTGGCAGTTTTTGTTACAGTAGCTTACTCTTGGTTTACTAATACAGAATTTGTAGAACCAGAATTATCAGGATTCTCTATTTCTGCTTATTTTGGTGGTGGTACAGGAACAGCTGATGATCCATTCCAAATTAAAAATGAAAGACATTTATATAACCTTGCATGGCTTCAATATTTAGGTTATTTCAATAAAGTTGGTACTTTAGATAGTGATGGTAGATATGATAATACTGATACCACAAAGTTAACACAGTATTCTTTTGTGCTATCAACTAACATTACTTCTAATAAAATAGAATATCTACCTCCAATTGGTACTTCAGAATATCCATTTATTGGAACATTAAATGGTAATGGTTATACAGTTACAGGTTTCACTACAACTAATAGATTCAGTGATTTTGGTAGGAATTGCCCAAGTTCTGTTGTCGCAAGTGGCGCGACAGGAAATCAAAAAAATTATGAACATGCTGAAATTATAGGTTTTGTTGGCGCAATAGGAAAAATTGAGTCAATGGAAGATTATGATTTATATATTAGTTCTAGTTCTGTATCATTAACTAATATGATATTAAACAATTGTTCAGTAGATACATATACAGACACTACATTAATAGGATCAGTAGTTGGCTACGTTAATGGTAGTGTTTCAGATATTGGTGTAAAAAATCCAACATTAAATCTTTATTCAAATAAGGCAATAAGAAGTAGTACAATCCAAGATTTAGCTACAATTGGTAATAAAACTACAAGTAATTTATCTGATTATACAGTTGCTGGATACGCAGAAGCTACATATTACACAGCAACAACAGTTGATAATACTATTATATATAATCCAACAACAACATATTCACACTTTAACTTTACAGGTATGGGTAATCAAAGAGATTGGGGTGGATCAATCAACTTTGCAAACACATATCAAAGAATATACAATATAGTTAAAGGTGTAAGTTCGTCTACTAATAGATATCAAACAGGCTCATATTCATATACAGGAAAAGAAATTCAATATAATAAGATAGTTAATGGATTAGTTGAAAAAGATGATTCTAAAACAAACGTCACAATAAATACAACAACATTTAAAAACAAAACTAATACTAACCAAATAAAGTATTATAATTATGGAAATGCAAATGGTAGTTATTTAAGAACTGATGTAGACCCAAATACTAACACTGGTGATTCAGATCAATATATGACTTTAACAGCATTATACAAAGATGTATTGATTGTTACTATGGCCGAAAATCCTGAAACAGGTTTTACAATTAAAGATAAATCATCAAATTATTATCTTAATTTAACATCATCAAGAGTAAACAATGATATTACATTTAATGTTTCTTTGTCTTTTAATAATGATGAATCTAGTGCAACAGTATGGAATACTGAAACAGTTTCTGGAAATACTTACATCTATACTTATAGCAAAGATGATGGTTATAAATATTATTTGAATGCATCAACTTCTACATATGTAACATCAATATCATATTCCACTAATAATAGAACAGTATGGCATAAAGATAATGAAACAAATTCTTTCTATACTTTAGATGGTTCAAGTAATAGGTATTATTTAAAGTATTATAATGGAAGTTGGAATCTTACACCATTATTCTATTTAAAAGATAGTACATCAAATAATTATATAAAATTATCAGGAACTACTATTCAAAATACACCAAAGGCTTCAGAAGCAACAATATGGTATTTTTCAAATAATACTGGTAGTTATGCTAGTGGAAGTATTAGAGCAACATCTGGTGGTGCAAATACAAATAATTATTTAAGAATAACTGATGGTTCATTAGCGGTTGGTAGTACATATACATGGACTAATGATAATACAGGTATTTATAATGGTACAAATTATATTCAATATAAGAATGGTTATTGGGTAGCTAATGATAGAACATCATATAAGATAGGAAGTGGAACAAATTATTTATCAACATCACTATCTTCAACAACAAGTGATAATGCAGCATTATTTACATTAAATGGAAATTTGTTAGATGTTAAGGCTGGTAGCGGTACAATTTCAATTCAGTTAGCTACATTACAATATTTAAACTACACTGTAAATGGTAATGATTTAACATTGGCCTTATCGAATACTCAAACTACATGGTATAGAACTGGTAATCTAATTTATTGTGTATATAATGATAATGCCTATTTTTTACAATATGAAAGTGGATGGGTATTAACAAAACCTGAGTTCTATGTTTATGATGAAAATAACAATTATTTATCTATAGATTCAAATGGAAATATTTGTAATTATTCAACAGGAACTACACTTTGGGAATTTACGAAATCATATCCTATAAGTTCGCCAGCTGGATATATTTCTTGTATGTTTGGAAACAATAAGTATTATTTAAGTACGTCTAATACTGATTTGATATTGTCAAGCAATAATACTACTGAATGGTTTAATGAAAAAACTGGACTTTATTGCTTGATAGATGGTGCTAAGCATTATTTGGTTTATAATTCAAGTAGTGGAAATTGGGAGTTAAGCACAAACTATTACACAATTAGTTATAATAACAGTTATATGAATGTTGATAATTCTGGTAATATTGTTTCAAACAATTATGCTTCTAGTCAATGGGAATTTATAGAATTAAATAACAATTATATTAACATTAAAACAAAAGTGAATGGAACAAACTATTATTTAGAATTGAATTCTGATGGAGTTTTAGTAACAACTACAAATTCCAATGAGGCGACATCTTTTAAATATCAAAATGACAAACTATTTGACTCTAATAATAATTACATACAGTTATACAATAATAAATGGATTTGTGCAAAGGCATTTAATATAAAATATAACAATAGTCAAATGCGCTATAATGGTTCAATTTCAACAGGAACAGGTGTTTGGTTCTATTATTCAAGTAATGATACTCCACAGGGATATATTTACACTGTATATAATGGAACAATATATTATTTATATAGTAATGGAACTACTTTAACATGTAACACTACTAATAAAACAAATTGGCAAAGAGATGAATATGGATTATATTTGAATTCTAATGGTAATAAATATATTATTTACGAGAATAATACATGGAAAGTAGCTGCATTAAATGTTTTAACAGCATATTATATTAGATCTGGAACAACATATTTATCATCTGATTCTTCTGGTAATATAGTAACAACTAAAACTACTCCTTGGGTGTTTGCAACAACAGGGAATAATCCTAGCGGAGTAGCATATACTATTGACTCTAATGGGACAACTAGATACATGGTTGATGGTGGAGATTATGTTGCGACAAGTACAACAACTACGACAACATCATGGACTAACAATAATGGAGGATTACAAGTTAATAATCGAAATAGAATAAACCTTTATAGTAGTACATGGTATTGTGATAGAGATGCAGCAACTACTTTGACATTTGAGCCTACATCATTACTTTTATCTCCTCTAGCAACAACAGAAAACGTTAATACATATACAAACATTTCAGTTGAATCCACTAGTTCAATCGCAGAATTGTTCTATGATTTAGGAAATCTAAATAACTTATCCATTGATTCAGTTATTAAAACAACAATTGCATCAAAAATAGATAAGAACGAATTGATTACTGCTAGTGAATCTTTAGATGTATATAGCAGAAAAGAGTATTTTGATGATGATGCTTTGCCATCACTTTATAGTGCTATTCCTTTGACAACAAAAGGTGATTTACAACAAACTGTACCTTCAGATTATTCAACAAGTAATTATTATGTTACTGATGATACTAATACAGGATATATTATTAGTGGTGGTCATGAGCCTAGAAAGTCTGCGGATGTACGTATTTCATATTTTAATCAAACAGGAAATAATTATACTGGAATGCCATCAGCATTAATAGGAGGATCTTATTCTAATAGTACAATTGGTAATGTATATACAGTTACTCAGAGTGGAATCGCTACACTTATTACTGATGATATGAATTTCCAAAAATATGCAGCATCAAAAAGTGCATTACAAAAAACGTTGTCTTCAAGTAGTAAATTATATGGTGTACACTTTATGAATGCCCCAATCAGTATAGATAAATATGTTACTGTTGATGAGGTTTTAATTAATGGAGAAACAAAGACTAATTATCAGATGCCAGAAGATTGTATTGATTTCCAATTAGCTGCAAAAGGATATATTAATTTCTTCTCAAGCTATTTTTATTACAATACATCAGATGGTGGTGCTAATAACTGTTTCTTCTCGCTTCACGAAGTATTTAGAGCAAGTAATAATAAGATTTCTCAAATAAGGCATATTTTACAAGTTTATGTAAATAATGATGGAACTAACGATAATGTAAAAGATGGCACTTATGTATATTATTATGAGGATGATTCTGATACTTCAGTTAAAGGATATTATTATTATGATGCATCTACTGAAACATATAAAAATGATGGTGTTGATTTTGATTTTAATTTAGCTAATTACACTCTAAAATTTGATAGTTCATGGATAGAAGATCCTGCTAATTCAAAAGCTTCAGCAAATAGTAGACAAAACTTTTATGGCACTAATGGAGCTAATAATGGTAATAAATTGTTCTATTTTGAAATTCCTGTTAATAAAGGAGAATATGCATTAGGATCAGTTAGTAAAACAGATTATGATGGCAATGTATATAATGGTGCATATATAATGTATCTAGATATAGGTACTAATGCTGCAGTAATAGATAGAACAGAAATAACTCAAAAGAGTGTAACAACTGTTTCTGATTATAAGTATGTAAATGGTATTCAAATATTAGATGCTGATAGTAATGCTACAGGTTCTAGTATTTCTGCTTTAGATTCTACAGTTGCTATTATTCCGGCTTCTGCATCTAATATGGGTGAGTTAACAGTTTCTAGAACTGATATTGATGAAACATCAGCTACAATTACATTCAGTCAATCTGTTGATTCAACGTATAAAGGTGATGGAATAACGTTAAATGGTGCAACGTTAAAAACTCTTAATGGAACGGGCAACGGAGAAACGACGGTACGGAATGTCCTCAAGCGTTTGGATTATCATCGAACGAACGATAAATTATATCAAACAACTGTTTATAATAATGGTACAGCTAATACAAGTTATGAAGTATATGAAGTCGATAAGACTACATTTGCTAAAGTAGGTAATACATTAGATTATAATGGAATGTCAAACCGCGAAGCAGCAACATATGGATTAATAGAAATTACTAATAACGGTGGAGTTCCATCAAGTGTTAGAAATGATTCTTGGACTAATTTAACTATAAATCCAAGTACTGTAATTATTCTTAATTATAAATTTGATGTTAATACTGCTGATAAGGCTAAGATTTCTGAAACAATTATAATGAATTTCGCAAAGGTTACTAGTGATGATACTGTAATTGTTAATTTAGATCCTAATGTTTCTGATTATACAGTAACAAATGGACATGTTGAATTATATGAAGAACAATATAATACAAAGAATTTCGTTGTAGAGAATATCTATAAGTTGACAGGCAATGATGCTATAGTAACATTTGATGTAGATGCTGATGATCAAGTTGAGATTATTGTAGTAGAAGTTAATGATGGAACTGGTTCATATACATTTAAGATTAATGATGTGACAGTTGCGAATAACGCAGAGTATTCTACAGTTGTTCCACAAGCGTAAATAGTATTACAAAATTAGGTGCGTTCACCTCAAAGGTGGATGCATCTTTTTTTTGTAAATTTTTCTCAAAAAACATAAGATCAATGTCAAAATAACGGCTTAGCTACCTGATTTTCTCAAATTATTTATTGTTTAATTATTTTTGTTAACATGATATAATTATATTTATATGAATAAGGAGAAAATTTATGGAAAAAGATAAAATAATACCAGAATTAAATAATGAAACAATAGAATCAATGATATATGTTATTAGAGGTCAAAAGGTAATGTTAGACTTTGAACTTGCTAAAATATTTGGATATGAAACAAAAAGATTTAATGAGCAAGTAAAGAATAATATTAACAAATTTCCAGAAGGATATAGATTTCAATTAACAAAGAGAGAAATAGCAGAAATATCGAGGTCGAAAAAATCGACCGCGATAATACAAACTGTAGGAACTAAAGGTGGTCGTACAACATTACCATATGCTTTTACTGAACAAGGTATTTATATGTTAATGACGGTATTAAATCCCAAAACTGATATTGCTAAAAATAATAGTCAGTTTCTACATAGTTATTTTAATAATGAAGTAGATAATAAATGGCTTAATGGAGCCAATAATTATGAAATTGTAAAATTTGAAAGTGGTAATTTATCACTTGATATCAATGTATCTCCTGAAGAGAATACAGTGTGGTTATCAGTAAATGATATGGCTTTACTATTTGATAGAGATTCAAAAACAATTTATACACACATTAAAAATGTTTTTGAAGAAAATGAGGTTGATAAAAAAAGCAATTCTTGTTTTTTGAGAATTGCAAATTCGGATAAACAAGTACTTTATTATAGTTTAAATGTAGTAATATCAGTAGGATATAGGGTCAAATCAAAGCGTGGTACTGAGTTTAGAATATGGGCTAATAATATACTTAAACAATATCTAATAAAAGGATATGCTATTAATAATAAAAGATGTTTAGAACATTCTGATATATTGGTAAGTTTATCATATGATATTAATGAGATAAAAAATAAAGTAAACAAACATGAAGAGTTTATCAATAATATGAATAAGATATTTTATGATAAACATTATTTAATAAAAAATGGAGAAAGGATAGAATCTGATATAGCATATCAAGAAATATATAAGAAAGCTTATGAATCAATTTATATAATTGATGATTATATTAATATTAAGACATTACAATTATTAAAATGTTGTAATAAGAACATTAAAAT
>JAFXXC010000030.1 GCA_017542485.1 Acholeplasmatales bacterium | reverse complement strand
TCTAACTTTTACATTCTTACTAAAGCTATCTCCTTCTTTATATGCCTCTGAATATAGATTTGATACATAAAAGAATTCTCTTCTTCTAAATTTATCTTCTTGTGGTCTAATCTTTTGAGCTTCCATATTTATATGTACTACAGAATCTTCTTCACTTGATTCATATCTTACATCAAATATCGCTCTTCTTCCATTTACACTTCTTTTTGCCTCTAAAGGCTTACATTCTGTTTTCTCTGGATTCAAATTTAATCCACATATTTTATTTACATAACCAACTAATAAATCAGGATGATTAGAAAAAACATCCTTAAATACCTCATCTGTTATACCCAATAATTCTCTTTTAATATTCATATTACTACTTCTCCTTATATTTATAATTATCCTATATTTTTAATTATGAATAAAGGAAAAATCCCTTTCTCAAAAACGAAAATTCCTGCCCGTTTTTATAGTGTATTCTTACATTTTTTTGGAAAAAATAAAGAAAAAAGAGTAAAGATAATTCTTTACTCTACTAATTCTCCAGTTAATGAATATTCATCACAATCTAAAATTTTAACATTTACTCTTTGACCCAAATATAATTCTTTAATGGAAGCGACATATATTACACCATCAATATCATCTGGAGCGTATGCATAGCTTCTTGCTAAATACATATATGATTCTTCATCATATCCTATGATAAAGCAATCATTCATAACAGTATTTAATTTATCTTGATTTAATTTTAAAGCTATCTCTCTTTGGGTATCCATAACCCTTTCATATCTACGATTTTTAGTATCCTCACTAATTATATTAGGATATTCACATGCCTTTGTTCCTTCCTCTAAAGAAAATGTAAATGCACCTAATCTATCAAATTTAATATCCTTAATAAAATCAATTAAATTATCAACATCTTCTTCCTCTTCATAAGGAAAACCAACTATTAATGTAGTTCTAATAATCGCATCAGGTATAAGAGTTCTAATTTTTTTAAATAAGTTAACTATTAATTCCTTATTACTACGTCTATACATAGCTTTTAATATTTTATCCTCTGAATGTTGAATAGGAATATCAAAATAATGCATCATTTTATCATTATTTTTTATAAAATCAATTAATTCATCAGTAACAACTTCAGGATATAAATATAATAATCTAATCTTAAAATCACCAGGTATTTTAACTAATTCTTTTAATAATTCAACAAGCATTAACCTTTTAGTTAAATCATAACCATATTTTGTGGTATCCTGTGAAATCAAATTAATCTCATATGCACCTTCATTAACGCATTTTTTAACTTCATCTACAATATCAGCTATTTCTCTTGATTTTAATTTTCCTCTAATCAAAGGTATTGCACAAAAAGCACATCTATTTAAACATCCATCACTGATTTTAATATATCTCATATAATTAGGCTCAGTGTTTACTCTTGATATAGAATTAAATTTACCATCTAAAATAAATCTAGAATTCATTACATCACTTATTATTTTATTAACTTTTGGATATTCATCTATAGTTATAAATCTATCAACTTCAGGCAAAAGATTAATTAGTTCATCCTTGTATCTTTGTGATAAGCAACCACAAACTATCAACTTACTATT
Organism: Acholeplasmatales bacterium; assembly: GCA_017542485.1. Classification (GTDB taxonomy): domain Bacteria; phylum Bacillota_I; class Bacilli_A; order Acholeplasmatales; family Anaeroplasmataceae; genus Anaeroplasma. Next base: position 21,125 of record JAFXXC010000030.1, on the reverse strand, counting down.
ATCACCCTTATAATCAGACATTTCTAAAATAGTATCAATAGCTTCCTTCTTAGCAGATTCGATAAATGCACACGTATTAACTAATATCAAATCAGCAATTTTAGGATCATCCACTAAAATAGTATCCTTACCTAAAGAACCTAATATCATTTCACTATCTACTTTATTTTTACTACAACCAAGTGAAACTAAATATAATTTCATTTTATATCACTCCTAAAGAAAATATATCATTGCAAATGTAAAACCAATTATAGCAATTACATATATAAAAATAAGGAATGGATTCTTTTTCTTTAACAAGCCTATTAAAAAGCCCAATAATAATGGAACAGTCATTATTAATAATTTAACAAGTGCTTTATCATAGCCTTCTTGGAATTTACCAGGCTTAATAAAATTAAGAGCTAAAGCAACTAATAATACAGATATTAGTGCAATTGAAAAGCCAAGTAAGCCACCTAAAATTACAGTAAATAATTTTTTTCTATTTATAATAAGCTTCTTAACAGAATCTAATTTATTCTTAACCTTATAATATCTTTCCTCTTGAACTAATGATATATAATCCTTACTATTTGAATCTAAATAAAATCTATAATCAGCTAATGCCTCTTCTCTTTTATTCTCATATATTGAAATGAAAATACCAAAGCCTAAAGCCAAAACTCCACCAATGATACCAAATACAATATTAAACATTGAAAATGCTGCTTGAATATCTTTATATTGTTCTTCAAAAGTAATATTATTTAATGCAATACCAAGTGAGAATAATGCGACTGCTAAAAATCCCATAAATGTAGTAAATGATGCAAATCTACTATCAGATAAAATATAATTCTTCTGTCTTAAGAAAATTTCTTCATCATTTCCTTCACTTATATCTAAAGGCTTTTCACTAAATTCATCATTAATATTCTTATCATCTATTACAACGTTATTCTCTCCATTAGATGAATCAAAATCTTCTTCCTTCTTATATAATTTAATTACTTTACCCTTCATATAATCTTCTGATATATATGTATAACAATATGGCTTATCAAGTAAATATTTCTTTTGATCAAATTTTCTATTAACAGTAATACTACCATCTTTAAGATAATATACAAAATCCAAATATGACAAATATAAACTTCTAGATATTTCTGCATAATTATCAAATGAAATCTTATTTATCTCTTTTCTATCAATTCTCATTAAATAACCATTATACATTCTTTTAATATCCATTAATTTATTTTTAATTAAAATAGATTTTTTAGCATAATCATATTTTTCAAAATTATCTAACAACCACCAGAAGAAAGAATCAGATAATATTTTTCTTAATTCATCTTCATCAACTTCACTTTTTAAAAGTTTTAATGCATAAAATACTGGATTTTTCTCATTAGCAACCTTAATAGCTTCCTTAAAGCCATATTTTTTAGCAATCCATAATTGAAAGCTTTCTTGACTAATAAGCTTTGTAGCTCTTCTAAAGCATTCATCATTTTCAATAATAATTGATTTAACCTTAGCATCAGGAGCTTCCTTCACCTCAAAATCAAATAAAGTAGTAAGATACTTATATGTAAAAGGATGATCATAATATCTTTCTACAAAATACATATCTCTAAATTTCTTATTTGTAGGATCCATTCTCTCATAACATCTTGTTATACCATGATCTGATATAAATGAAAAAATAATATTATTTTCTACATTAGGATTTCTTTTAAGAATATCAATCATCTCTTCAAAAGTGATTGTCTCTCCGTTAATTACAACTTCCTTAATATCTAAAAAATCAAATATAACAAAAGTTAATGCATTATTCTTAAATTTAGATAAAGCAAGAATATCAACTAAATTCTTAACTCTATCCTTGTTATTAGTTCTTTCCTTTAAAAACTTAACAATTTTTTTAGAATTAGCATAAATATCCTCTATACCTAAATCAAATTTTTCTTTATAAGCTAAAGCTAAACTATTTAAGTCATTATATTCAATTCCATTAAAAACATATGGTTTCATATTATAATTCCTCACTATCTAATAAAATAGTAACAGGGCCATCATTCAATAATTCTATTTTCATATCAGCCCCAAATATTCCACATTCAACTGGAATACCTGATTTTTTCAATTCTTTAACAAACAATTCATAATATAGATTAGCTTGATCAAAGGCCAACGCTTCAGTAAATGATGGTCTATTTCCGTGCGCAATAGATCCATATAAAGTAAACTGTGAAATAGCTAAAAATGAACCATTTACATCTAAAATTGACTTATTCATTTTACCATTTTCATCCTCAAATACGCGAAGCCCTACTAATTTTTTTATAACCTTAGGGAAAATATCGCAAGTATCGTCATTTTTAAAACCAATTAACAATAAATAACCATTATTAATTTCTCCTGTTATCTTTCCATCTACAGTACAGCTAGCATGCGATACTCTTTGAATTACTATTCTCATAAATTATCTCTTTCTATATTAAAAATATATTTTACCTTCTTTAAATTTAAAATCATCTTCTCCAAATCTAAAAGATTATTACACATAACTTTAAGCTTAACAATAGTCTCAAGTTGTGAATTACTATTAGCATTTATTGCCAATATAGACATTCCTGAAGCTGAAACTGTATTCATAATCTCTAATAATAGATTCATACTAGATGTTGCTTCAATCTTAATACTAACTGGATATTTTCTTCCTGGGTTAGTTGCCCATTTTAAAGGTATCATTCTTTCAGGTTGGAAATTCTTGGCATTTTTACAATTAGCATGGTGTACTACTATTCCATTACCCTTAGTAACATAACCGATTATTTCATCACCTGGAATTGGATTACAACAACTACCTAATTTTAATTGAGGATTAGTCAATCCATCAACAACAACTCCAGTATCACTATTTGTTGTTAATATTCTTTGATTTCTTTCCATTTGACGAGCAAGTGCTTCATCAAGCTTATTTTGATCATCACCTACATATTTAGTATAAACGGTCTTGCTAGATAAATTAGCTTTACCTACCTCTAAATATAACTCATCTACAGTATTAACATTATTCTTTAAGAAATTTTCTTTAACAAATTCATCTGTCAAATCAAAGTTTAAAATCTTATTTTGTCTAAACTCCTCTTCAACTAATTCTTTACCATGAGCTATTAAAATATCTTTATTTTGCTTATTTAAAAAACTCTTAATTTTGTGCTTAGCGTGAGTTGTTTTAACAATATTTAACCAGTTTTCACTTGGACCAAATGAATTTTTATTTGTTTTTATAGAGATAATATCTCCAGTTTGCAATTCATAATCAAGTGGAACAATATGGTTATTTACCATAGCTCCAACTGTTTTATTACCAATATTAGTATGGATTTTATATGCAAAGTCAAGTGGTGTAGCACCAACAGGTAAATCAATTACCTCGCCCTGTGGAGTATAAACATATACATTGGTATTTAATAAATCTTCCTTTACAGTTTCTACATAATCCTTTGCATCATTTGTTTTTTCTTCTTCAGAGAATTTTAATAAATCACCATACCATTTTAACTTTTGTGCAATTTCAAATTGCTCTCTTTCTTTTGAATATTCAGCACCCTCTTTATATGCCCAGTGTGCTGCGATACCATATTCAGCAACCTTATCCATCTCAACAGTTCTAATTTGAACTTCAAAAGTAAATCCATCCTCACTTATAACTGTAGTATGTAATGATTGATACATATTAGGCTTTGGTACAGCAATATAATCCTTGAATCTTTTAGGAACAGGTGTGTAATGAGAGTGAATTAATCCTAATACTTGATAACATTCACCAATAGTATTTACAATTACTCTAATAGCTAAAATATCGTAAATATCATTAAAATCCTTATTTTGATTAACCATTTTTTTGTAAATACTATAAATGTTTTTTACTCTTCCCTTTATCTGATAATCCTTCATACCAGATTCATTTAATATTTTCTTTATTTCATCAATAGTATGATCCACATTCTTCATACGTACTGAATCATCCGATTTGATATGTCCTAATATTTTATTATAATATCCCGGATTTACATACTTTAAACATGTATCCTCAAGTTCAGCCTTAATTCGGAAGATACCTAGCTTGTGAGCTAGTGGAGCATAAATTTCTAAAGTTTCCTTTGCGATTCTAACTTGCTTTTCACTATTCATAAATCCTAATGTTCTAATATTATGTAATCTATCAGCAAGCTTAACAACGATAACTCTAATATCTTTTGCCATAGCTAGTAACATATGTTGATGATTTTCAACTTGCTTTTCTTCTAATGAAACGAACTGTAATTGTCCTACCTTAGTAACACCATCAACAAGCTCTGCTATATCTTCACCGAAATCTTTTGCCAATTCTTCTTTTGTCATTTCTGTATCTTCAACAACATCATGTAATAAACCAGCACAAATAGTATCAGGTCCAACATGAAGTGATGCTAAAATACAAGCAACATTAAGTGGGTGAATAATATAAGGTTCACCACTTTTTCTAAATTGACCAGCATGCATCTTGTTTGCAACATCAAAAGCATGAATGATCTTTTTGGTAGATTCTTCATTATGAATATATTCTTTTGTCAAAGATAATAAATCTTCTAATTTTGTATATGTCATAAAAATCACCCCCAAAATCTAAAAAATGTTATTATTCTCCCTCGTATTGTAATAGAGTTTGAACATCATAATCCTTTAATAATTCTTTTCCCTTTAAATCAACTAGTTCAATAATAAATGATAATCCAACAACTTCAGCACCAGCCTTTTCGACAAGCTTAGCTGCAGCAAATGATGTACCACCTGTAGCAAGTAAATCATCTACGATACAAACCTTATCTCCTGGCTTTAAAGCATCTTTATGAATACATAATACATTGGCACCATACTCTAATGAATAATCCATACAAATTGTTTCTCTAGGTAATTTATTAGGCTTTCTAGCAGGAATAAATCCTAAACCTAATTCATTAGCTACAGGACATCCAAACATAAATCCCCTAGCCTCAGGTCCTAATATAACATTAGCTCCTTTACTCTTAGCAAAATCAGCCATTTTCTTAATAGCATATCTAAATGCATCTCCATCTGCTAAAAGTGGAGTGATATCTCTAAATATAATTCCTTCTTTAGGAAATCCAGGTACACTTGCAATATAATCTTTTAAATCCATACTAATCATTCTCCTCATCAAAAATCTATTTATAATTATAACATAATTATATATAACAAAAAAAGGAAAAAGTAAATTTTCCTTTATAAATATATTATCATTTTTCTTAATCATAATTAAAAAATAACTTGAATTTAACTAATTCTTTGAATAAAATTAAATTTTATGATATAATTATGTTAGATTGGTATAAATTCGTATGAAAGGAGGGTTACATTGTTCTCAATTGGAGATATAGTAATGTACACCACATATGGCATTTGTGAAATATCAGACATAATTGAAATGTCATTGGGTGGAAAAAAGAATCAATATTACGTTTTACACCCACTAAGAGAAACAAAAACTGAACTTACTTTGCCAGTAGATAATCCTATGACAAAAATTAGACTTCACCCTCTTCTTTCTGAAGGTGATATAAATGATTTAATTCACCAGATCCCTTTTTTAGATGTATATTGGATTGAAAGAGATAATGATAGAAAAGTACAATTTGGCGATATTGTAAAATCAGGAGATAGAAAAGAAACTCTTAGATTAATAAAATGTATAAAATATCATGCACATGATATAAAGGATAAAGGAAGAAAACTTCATGCTACAGATGAAACAGCAATGAAGGATGCTGAAAAACTTATCCTAGACGAATTCTCTTATGTATTAGGTATTGAAAGAGATAAAATGTCGATAATTATTAATACAGAATTAGAAAAATAGTGGTCACCCACTATTTTTTTAATTCATTTATTAAATATTGTTTTATTTCACAAATATATACTGTATGCTTATCACCATCGGAATAAAAATTATTCTTAATTTCTTCAGGCAAATCATTATATTCCAAATCAAAACTTGCTATCTTCTTACCCTTAATAACATAATCCGCTTCTGTTATATAATAACCATTGTAATCAACATCTAATGTATGATGCAATCCAGTTAATTCAAATTTATCGATTTCTCTTCCGCTTTTCGAACCAAATATAGCCTTTTCTTTCTTATAATCGTCAGATAAAAATGATAAAGTAAAACTATCACTTTTTTCAGCGAATTCATGTGTAAATCTGCTTTTTCTTACAAATGCCATAAATATATTTTTATTCCATAAAACACCAAAAGTCCCCCATGAAATAGTCATACCATTAATACCTGTACTTCTATCACCACAAACTAAAATAGCCCACTTATTATTTAATTCATGAAAAACATTTAATTTGAATTCATCAAGTTTCTTCTTTAACATAAAATCCTCCTAAATAAATAACAATATAACTGCAAGAATATTATTTAACATATGTGCACAAATACTTGTATAAATATTATATTTACCCTTATGATAAATTAATGCCAACATAAAAGCATCCAAAAAATAAGGAATAATCATTAACATATAATTACCAAAACTAAACTTACCAATAGATGTTATTACGTGAGGTAAAGTGAACAATACTATAGAAAATATATATCTCACATATATTTTATATCCTCTACTATAATAAAATATACACTTTCTATATACTAATTCTTCAACTACTGGTGCGAATAATACTGTTGAAATAATCATAGGTATCATAGCGCTACTTTTCATAATTGAAACTACTGTTTTTTGGTTTTCACTATCTTCTGTCCACAATCCAAACAATTCTGATAATCCATATGCAATACCTGTAAACAATATTGAAGAAATAATAATATAATAAATATAAAACTTTTTATTAGATCTTAATCCACTAAAATCATCAACAAAATCATTCTTTAAAAAAATAATTGCACAAATAAATACTACTAAATATAAAAATGCATTACCAAAACCTTTTGAAGCATTAACACAACTAATAATTTCAGCATTATTAGTATTCTTCTCGCCCTTTAATAAAACAGTCATTACTTCACTAGTATCTAAGCCTCTTATATTTGCTATTATTACACCAAATAGCATCATAAAAAGTGATCCTAATAAGGTAATACCAAGTACATATATTAATATATAAATCAGTCTAAACTGACTACTTCTATCCTTCATATAATCTCACCTAAATTTCTAATATAGTATATCATAAAACAAACCAAATAAAAATAAAAAGCTTCAACATAATGTCAAAGCTTATTTTCTAAACTGGCGCGCCCAAGAGGACTCGAACCCCTAACCTTTTGATCCGTAGTCAAACGATCTATCCAATTGATCTATGAGCGCACTTAATGGCGGTCCGGACGAGACTCGAACTCGCGACCTCCTGCGTGACAGGCAGGCATTCTAACCAACTGAACTACCGGACCGTGCTTTTTGATTATAGCACAAATTAAATATATTTCAAGAAATAAATTTTACTATTTTATACTATAATCAAAACAATCTCAATTATTTAACAAATACATTTCTAATTGATGATATTAAATTACCCTTTAATAACCATCTAGAAATACTAAAATTAGTTGTTCCTAATTGCAAATCCTCTGCGATAAAACCTGTTGTACTACTAATTACTTCCTTTTCTACTAAAATATCTAATACAAAGAAGAAAACAGAAACAATTAATAAATAGATAAACAAATATAATGCCATACCAAAGATTCCATCAACGACTCTAATAAACTTATTCTCTCTTAAACCTTTAGCAATTATTTTTAGAATAATAAGTACTAAAATCATACCAACAAATAATATGCCAAAAGCTATAGCTTTCATAATAAACATTGTAGTTTTTTCTGATAATGTATCTATTATACCAGCTGCTGGCTCATCTTTTATTGACATAACAAAAAGTGATACTATCCATTCTGGCATATTCAATGCTTTAGATAATGCTTGCTTAACTGTTGCTGACTCACCAGCCTCAGCTACAGCACTGTTAGCACCAGAATATATTTTATCATATATACTACTATAGAACATATCCTTATCTTTCATCATTTCTGCCATATGACCACATAAGACAATAGATAATCCTATTAAAACTAATACACATACAAATGTAGCCATTTTGCTCATAAAGCCTTTTTTGTAGCCTACAAACATAAAGATTAATCCTAATACAACTACTACTGCATCAATGATTCCAAAAAATCCCATGTACATAAAACAACAACTCCTCTCTTAACCTTTTTCTTGACAATAATTATTATAGTGTATAATAATTCTTTTCTCAATATTTTATATTCAAATTCAAAAAAATATTTAATTTTATACAATTTAATTTGAAAAAATCATTGACTTTATTTTTTGACGAGTTATAATATAGTTGTATCGGTTGTATACAATTGAATTTTTAGGAGGTTTATTATGAATTTATACGATATTGAAGTTAAAACAAGAAAAGGCGAAATGGAAAGTCTTAAAAACTATGAAGGAAAAGTGATTTTAGTTATTAATTCTGCTACCGGATGCGGATTTACTAAACAATATGATGAATTAGAGGCATTATATGCTAAATATAATGAAAAAGGATTTGTAATACTAGATTTCCCATGTAATCAATTTAATGAACAAGCACCTGGTACTGATGAAGAAATACATGAATTCTGTACAGTAAAATTTGGTGTTAAATTTCCAATTTTCTCTAAAATTGATGTCAATGGAGAAAACGAATCACCTTTATTTACATATTTAAAGAGTAAAAAGCCTTACGTTAAGCCAAAAGGTTTAAAGAATAAAACAACAATGAACATAGTTGAGGGACTAAGTAAAACAAAAAAAGATCCTTCAGCTATCAGATGGAATTTCACTAAATTTCTAATTGATAGACAGGGTAATATTATTGAGAGATATGAACCAGTAATTCAAATAAATGAAATCGAAAAAAAGATTGAAGAATTATTGTAATTATTGTATCATTATTAATGATATTACAAATTTGGGGGCGAAAAAATGGATGATTACAATCCACTAAAGCTTGAAAATCAAATATGCTTTCCTTTATATGCATGTTCTAAAGAAATAATAAAGCTTTATAAACCATTTCTTGATGAATTAGATTTAACATATACGCAATATATTACTATGATGGTAATGTGGGAATATAAAAAAATAACAGCTCATCTACTAGGTGAAAAGTTATATTTAGATTCAGGAACATTAACACCAATGTTAAAGAAACTTGAAGGAAAAGGCTTGATTGAAAGAGCTAGATCTAAAACTGATGAAAGAAATTTAGATATTTCTATTACAGAAAAGGGAATGAATCTTAGACAAAAAGCTATTAATGTTCCTAATAAGCTTTCTAATTGTATTCCTCTTGAAACTGATAAAGCTCTAGAGCTTTATAAAACCCTTAATGAATTATTAACTTTATTAAAAAAATGATTAAAGAGCAATTTGCTCTTTTTTCTATTCTTTTATAAATATTTGGTATATAATTAAACAGGTGATATATTATGGATTTATTACAAAGTTTTCAAGCATTAATGACATCATATGATTATGATGCATATATAATACCTACTTCTGACTATCATAATAGTGAATATGTCAGTGATTATTTTAAATGTAGAGCATATTTATCTGGATTTACTGGAAGTGCAGGTACATTAATCGTAACTAAAACTAATGCTTATTTATGGGTAGATGGTAGATATTTTATTCAAGCTGAAAAACAAATTAAAGATAAAAAAATTGAATTAATGAAAATAGGTGAACCTGATGTTCCTACTATTGAAGAATTCTTAGGTGATTTTTTCAAGGATGTAAAAAGAAAAACATTAGGTTTTGATGGAAAAGTATTAACTGTTGAACTAGTTAATAAAATTAAAAGTCATCTTAAGGATGATATCATTATCAAAAGTGATGTTGATTTAATGAAAGAATTTTGGATTGAAAGACCAAAAATGCCATTTTCTGTTTTATATAAACTTAATAAATCATTCACAGGAAAAACATACAATGATAAAGTTTTAGCTATTAGAGAGGAAATGAAAAAATATAATGCTGATATTTATTTATTAACTCAGCTTGAAGATCAAGCTTGGCTATATAACCTAAGAGCTAATGATGTTATTCATACTCCTGTTTTCCTAGCTTATACAATTATAACTAAGAATCAATCAATACTTTTCATCGATGATAACAAAATAGATTTAACTGTAGAAAAATATCTTAATGATAATGATATAATTGTCAAAGACTATGATGAAATCTATAATTATCTTTCTCTTACTTCTGATAAAAGAATATTAGTAGACTTAACAAAGATTAATTATAGTTTATATTCAGAAATTGAATTAAGAAACGAGATTATTGATAGACCAAATCCTACTCTTCTTCTTAAGGCTATTAAAAACGATACTGAAATTAAAAACATTAAAAATGCTCATATTAAAGATGGCGTAGCTATGGTTAAGTTTATGCATTATGTTAAAAAATCATATGCCAGTGGAGTAAAAATGGATGAAATTTCATTATCTGATAAATTACAAAAACTAAGAGAAGCAAATAAAGGCTTAATTGATTTATCATTTAATACAATTTGTGGTTTTAAAGACCATGCTGCTATGATGCATTATAGTGCAACACCTGAAAGTAAATATCAAATTGAAGGAAATGGATTCTTGCTTGTAGATAGTGGTGGACATTATTTAGAAGGTACTACTGATATCACAAGAACATTTGCTTTAGGTAAAATTACTGATGAAATGAAAACTAATTTTACTGCTGTACTTAAAGCCGTTATTAATTTAGCAGATGCTACTTTCTTAGATGGCTGTACTGGTCAAAACCTTGACATTTTAGCAAGAGGTCAAATCTGGAAAAGATTAATTGATTATAAATGTGGTACAGGTCATGGAGTTGGCTATGTATTATCAGTTCATGAAGGTCCAAACTCATTTAGATGGCAAACACCTAATGCAATCTTAAAACCTGGAATGATTACTACAGATGAGCCTGGTATCTATTTAGAAGGAAAATATGGTATTAGAACAGAAAACGAATTATTATGTGTTTTAGACAGCACTAATGAATGGGGTACATTCTATAAATTTGAAACAATAACATATTGTCCTATTGATATAGATGCTATTAAACCATCAATGCTTACTAAATACGAAAAAGATTGGTTAAATGAATACCATCAAATGGTATTTGAAAAATTAAGTCCTAGCTTAAAAGGAGAGGACTTAGAATTCTTAAAAGAATATACTAAAAAGATATAATTATGATAAAGAAACAGGGACTAAATACTTGAGTTAGTCCCTGTTTTCATTCAATGAATTATTAAAATTTCATCTTTTTATCTAAATCTACATCACTAACATTGATAATCTCATTATCATCTCTATGATTTCTTTTTCATTAGCATCTTTAGCTAACTTCTTTGCAAAATCAACATCAATCATATTATCTTTTGAAATCCTTTGTTCTATTTTACTAAATATTTGTTAAAAGGTAAATCCATAAAATATGTAACAAAAAAATATCCTATCAAATGATAGGATTAATTATAAAAAAAGCGCCTTAACCACATCATCCACTAGCTTAAGGCTGCTGCGGTCAGGCCCTGACCTGGTTCACTGTGAACAATTGATTAAGGACGCTATTATTCTATCACAAAGCATAATATAATTCAATTTATTTTTTATTTCTTAATTCCTTAAAAAAATCTTTAATTAATAAACTGCATTCTTCTTCTAATATGCCACCTTTGATATCAACAGTATGATTTAATTTAATATCAAAAATATTTATAATACTACCATGAGCACCAAATCTTGGATCTTTGGCTCCATATATTACCTTAGGCACTCTAGATGAAACAATCGCTCCAGAACACATTATACAAGGTTCTAATGTTATATACATAGTAGTATCGATTAAACGCCATGAATTAAGCTTTTTAGAAGCTTTTTCAATAGCAATTACTTCAGCGTGAGCAATAGGTGAATTTTTAGTCTCACGCATATTATGCCCTCGTGCTATTATTTTATCATCTTTTACAATAACACAGCCTACTGGAATTTCACCAATTTCATAGGCTTTTTTTGCCTCTTTTAAGGCACATTCCATAAAATAATTATCTTTCGTCATCATAAATTACTTCATGACAATCACGGCATCTAGCCTCATAAGAATCACTTTCACCAACTAATATAGTTGGATCGTTAAAATGAGCTGGCTCCCCATCAATGATTCTTTGAGTCATAGTTGCTTCCTTACCACATTTAGAACAAATTGCAGTAAGTTTTACTACACTATCACTAATTGCCATTATCTCACCAGTAACTTTGAATGCTTGACCTCTAAAATCTCTATCAAGTCCACCACAAATAACTCTATAGCCTTGATCAGCAAATTCAAGTAAATATTTAACTAAAGAACTATCAAAGAATTGTATTTCATCAATAACAATAGCTTGAGTATCCTTCTTTAAATATCTTTTAATATCACTACCATGATTGATATTAATTGCCTTTAATGCTTTTTTATTATGAGTTACTATTTCTGTAAGAGAATATCTAGTATCAATACTAGGCTTAAATATTAAATAATTTTTATGGGCATATTCCATTCTCTTTATTCTTCTCATTAATTCTTCAGTTTTACCTGCGAACATTGGACCTACTATACATTCAACCCAACCCTTTTTACATTCATTGTAATTCATAATTTTCTCCTCTTTTTTATCCTATAGAATCTGTCATTTCTAATTTAATTAATCTATTTAATTCTACTGCATATTCCATTGGTAATTCTTTACTAAATGGCTCTATGAATCCCATAACAATCATCTCAGTAGCTTCAGCCTCTGTAAGACCTCTACTCATTAAATAGAATAACTGTTCCTCATTTACCTTTGATACTGTTGCCTCATGTTCAATATACATATCACTATTACCACCAACATTAGATGGAATAGTATCAGATGTAGACTTATCATCTAATATTAATGTATCACATTCAACATGGCTTCTAGCACCTATTGCACTCTTTGTACAATTAACTAAACCACGGTAATTAACCTTACCACCATTTCTACAAATACTTTTTGAAATAATTCTAGATGTTGAATTCTTACCTATATGAATCATCTTAGCTCCAGCATCTTGTAATTGTCCTTCACTTGCAAAAGCGATTGAAATAGTAGTTCCCTTACTTCTTTCACCCTTTAAAATACAAGCTGGATACTTCATATTTAATCCAGAACCAACATTACCATCTATCCATTCCATATGACCATCATCTAATACTAATGTACGCTTAGTAACTAAATTTACAATATTATTAGACCAGTTTTGAATTGTTGAATAACGACAATGTGCTCTATTCTTAACATAAATTTCAACAACAGCTGCGTGAAGTGAATCTTTAGAATATAAAGGTGCTGTACAACCTTCAACATAATGAATATCGGCATCATCCTCAACAATAATTAATGTTCTTTCAAATTGTCCCATTCTTTCACTATTTATTCTAAAATAAGATTGAACAGGCTTTTCAAGTTTTACGCCCTTTGGAACATAAATAAATGATCCACCACTCCATACTGCAGTATTTAATGCCGCGTATTTATTATCTGTATATGGTACTAATTTACCAAAATATTCTTTTACAATTTCAGGATATAATCTTACTGCAGTATCAGTATCACAGAATATTACTCCCAAATCTTCTAATTCCTTTAAATTCTTATGATAAACAACTTCAGATTCAAATTGTGTAGATGTACCTGCTAAATATTTTCTTTCAGCTTCAGGAATACCTAACTTATCAAAAGTATCCTTTATCTCTTCAGGAACATCCTCCCACTTATCTTCAGTCTTTTCACTTGATTTAATATAATATGTATATTCTTGGAAATCTATTCCTGATAGATCAGGACCCCATTTAGGGTTATCATGATTTACAAATTCATGATATGCCTTAAGTCTAATATCTAGCATCCATTCAGGTTCACCTTTGGCACTTGATATAAATCTAATTGTATCTTCATTCAAACCCTTACCACTAGATAATACAGTTTTAGCATCTGTCTTAAAGCCATATTTGTAATCGCCAACAATATCATTAGCTTTATCTTTACTTGACATCCTCTTCCACCTCTTCAATCGCTTTTTCTATTGCTTTCCATGCAAGAGTTGCACATTTAATACGAGCAGGAAATTGTCTTACACCCATATAAGCTATAGCTTCTCCTAATTCTTCTTCATCCTCTGGATCAATTCCTTGAACTAATTCAAAAAATTCATAAATTAAATGTTTTGCCTCATTAATAGTTTTACCTATTAATAAATCACTCATAACAGAAGCTGAAGACATAGAAATTGAACATCCATGTCCATCTTGTCTAACATCTTCTATAACTCCATTATTAACCTTAATTTCAACATTCATTTCATCTCCACAAGATGGATTGTTTAAATGTACAAAATGATAATCATCTGTCTTTTTTAAACCCTTATTCTTAGGATTCTTATAATTATCCATAATAACTGTTCTGTATAGTGTATTTAAATCCATACCAAAACCCCCAAAAATTAAAAGCTTCCAAAAAACTCCTTAGCTTCTTTAACAGCTTTTATAAATCTATCTATATCTTCTTCTCTATTATAAAAATAGAATGAAGCACGAATAGTACCAATAGTATTTAACCATGTCGTAATTAATTGTGCACAATGATGTCCAGCTCTTATACATACATCATTATTATCAAATACTGATGCAGCATCATGAGGATGTATTCCTTCAATATTAAAAGAAATAATACCTGTTTCTGCAGTTTTATTATAAATGATGACACCATCAATTTTTTCTAATTCTTTGATTGCTATATCACGTAAATATTTTTCTTGCTTAACTATATTATCAAATCCAATATTATCTAAATATTTACATGCCTCAGCAAGTCCGATAGCTCCAGCAATAATAGGTGTTCCTGTTTCAAATTTATATGGTGGAACTTTGTATGTTTGACTATCGCGTCTTACAGTATCGGCCATATCTCCACCAAATTCAATAGGATCCATCTTATCTAATAAATCATATTTACCATATAATACACCTATTCCAGTAGGCCCACACATCTTATGTCCTGAAAATGATAAAAAGTCGCAATCTAATTCCTTTACATCAATCTTCATATGAGGCACAGCCTGTGCACCATCAAGGGTAACAATCGCGCCCTTCTCATGAGCAAGCTTAATAATTTCTTTAATAGGTGTAATATAACCCATAACATTTGAAACATAAGTTATCGCAACAACTTTAGTCTTATCACTTAAAACCTTTTTAAAAGCTTCTACAGTAATTCTTCCTTCTTTATCAAGCTCAATATATTTTAATGTGGCTTTTTTCTTTTTACAAACATTAAACCATGGCATATGTGATGAATGATGCTCAAGTTCAGTTGTAATAACCTCATCACCCTCATTTATAAAATCCATACCATAGCTTTGGGCTACCAAATTTAAGGATTGACTGGCACCACGAGTAAATACTATTTCTTCAAATTTTGCATTAATAAAATTAGCAATAGTGGTTCTTGCTTCCTCATACATATCAGTTGCTTCATAGCTTAATCTATAAACACCTCTATGTACATTAACACCTAATCTTTTATAATAATCATCAACCTTATCAATTACTTGTTTAGGCTTAAGTGATGATGCACCATTATCTAAATATGCTAAATTAGGGTTATCCTTAAATTGATAAAAATCTTCCCTTATTTTATTTATATCCACTTTACATCTTCCTTTTTATATTAAATGAGCTACCTCATTTTCGATTTCTTTTCTATAATTTTCATTAGGAATAGCTTCTATAAAAGGATTAACCATACCAGATAGAATTAATAATAATGCTTCTTCTTTATTTAATCCTCTACTCATTAAATAGAATAATTCCTCATCATTTAACTTACCAATTGCAGCACCATGATTAGCAAAACAATCATATTCATCAATTAATAGAATTGGATTTGCTACAATTTCAGAATCATCATCCATAACAATTCCACGTGTCTTTTGACTACACTTGCTATTATTCATACCCTTATTAATCTTACCAGATACATCAAATACTGCACGACTTCCATTTAACGCAACACATGTATTAGTAATATTAGAATAAGTATATTTCTTATTATGGAATACCTTTATATCATAATTTGCATTATTCTTATCTAAAATAGATAAACACTTATAATCAAATGATGCATTTTCTAAATTTAAATTAACATTTAGTAATTCTAAAGATTCTCTAAATGACACTTGAATTACATTCACATTACCTAAAACATCAAAATATCTTTTAGAATTATTACTATTTAAAACATAATAATTTAATGTAGCATTTTCTAATACTTTAACATTAACATTATTACCATTAGTTAAATCTAAAATATAGGCATCACTTTCAATTTCTAATTTACAATCACTATTTATAAGATAAATACATTTATTATCATTTATCTTATACCCCATATCACTCTGGCCCAAAGAGCTTATAGGCTTAATATCCATATTTAACATCTTAATTATTTCTTGGGTTATTTGCACAAGAACCTAAGCTAATAGGGGCCTTCTTTTTCTCTTGTTCAATTTCAATATTTAATTCTTCCTTAACCCAATCATAACCATTTCTATCAATCTTTTCGATTAATTCTTTTCCACCTGTCATTACAATCTTACCATTGATCATAATATGAACGAAATCAGGCTTAATATAATCTAATAATCTTTGGTAGTGAGTAATTAATAATACACCTAAATTTTCATTAACCATATTACTAACATTTTCACCAACAATTCTTAATGCATCAACATCAAGACCAGAATCAATCTCATCTAAAATTGCAAACTTAGGCTTTAACATTTTCATTTGTAATATTTCATTACGCTTTTTTTCTCCACCAGAGAAACCATCATTTAAATATCTTTGACCTAAATCTTCAGGCATCTTTAAATCTGTTAATGCCTTATCATATTCCTTAATAAACTTAAATAAAGATGGATTAGTACCAGTAACACTCTTCATTGCTGCTCTAATAAAATCACTATTAGTAACACCAGGTACTTCTGCTGGATTTTGATAAGCTAAGAATATACCCATTCTTGCTCTTTCATCAACTTCTTTATCTAATAAAGATACACCATCGAGTGTAACATCACCGGCTGTAACCTCATATCTTCTTTGACCCATAATAATACTTGATAATGTTGATTTACCAGTACCATTAGGTCCCATTATAGCATGTACCTCGCCTGTTTTAATTTCAAGATTTAATCCCTTTAAAATTTCTTTTTCAGGTACTCTTGCATACAAATCTGTAATTTTTAATGTATTTCCCATAAAAGATTCCTACCTTTCAAATATCTTCCCGTACAAATCTTTGTAATATTCTTTAATTATTTAATTACAATATTAACAATCTTTCCAGGAACAACAATAACCTTAACAATTTCTTTTCCGGCAATTGCGTTCTTTACCTTTTCAATTTCTTTTGCTTGACGTTCAACTTCCTCTTTTGCTATAGTATTTTCAACTTCAAGCTTATCTTTAAATTTACCATTTACACTTACAGCATATGTAACTGTATCAGCCTTACATAATGCTTCATCATAAGTTGGCCATGCTTCATAAGCAATTGTCTTATCATGTCCTAATGATGCCCACATTTCTTCTGCGACATGTGGTGTAATAGGAGCCATTAATTTAACTAATCCTTCTATAAAGCCTATATAAATCTTATCAGTCTTATAACATTAATTAACAAATATCATCAATTGAGAAATTGCTGTATTAAATGCTAAAGCTTCAAAATCATTTGTAACTTTCTTTACTGTTTGATGATATAGTCTTTCTAAACTCTTATCATAGTCTTTAGTCATTTTAGCCTTATATGAATCATCAGTAACTAATCTAAATACTCTTTCAATGAAACGTCTAGCACCCTCAACACCTTGATTACTCCAAGGCTTTGATGCCTCAAGTGGTCCCATAAACATTTCATATAAACGAAGTGTATCTGCGCCATACTTATTAACTATATCTGATGGATTAATAACAAATTCAGGGAATCTCTTACCCATCTTGATACCATTAGAACCTAAAATCATACCTTGATGAACTAATTTCTTAAATGGCTCTTTAACAGGTGAAATACCTTTGTCATATAAATATCTATTCCAAATTCTAGAATACATTAAATGTCCAACAGCATGTTCAGGTCCACCAATATATAAATCAACTGGCATCCAGTGCTTTAACAATTCCTTATTAGCTAATTCTTTATCATTCTTAGGATCAATATATCTTAAGAAATACCAGCTAGAACCTGCAGAACCTGGCATAGTAGATGTTTCTCTAACACCCTTTACTCCATGCTTATCATAGTTCTTCCATTCAGTCGCATTTTCAAGTGGTGCTTTACCGCCTCTACCTTTATAATCATCAAGTGTAGGTAATACTAAAGGTAATTCATCATCTGGTAAAACATATACACCCTTATCAGTATGAACAACAGGAACTGGCTCACCCCAATATCTTTGACGTGCAAATATCCACTCTCTAAATCTATAATTAACTGTACGCTTTGCAACACCCATCTTCTCCAATTTAGAAGTGATAGCTTCTTTTGCTTCTTCAACAGTTAATCCGCTAAATTCTTCTGAATTAATTAATTTGCAACCCTTACCTAAATAATCTTGCTTTTCAAATGCACATTCGCTAACATCTCTACCCTCAATTACTTGAATCATAGGAATATTATGGGCAACTGCATATTCAAAATCTCTTTGGTCATGTGATGGAACTGCCATAACAGCACCTGTACCATAATTAGCTAATACGAAATCTCCCATAAATAATGGAACTTCTTTACCATTAACAGGATTAATTGCATATAAGCCTTTTAATATACAACCAGTCTTTCCTTTATTTAACTCAGTTCTATCTAAATCGCTCTTTTTAGCTGTTTCATCTATATATGCTTTTACTTCATCAAGATTTTCTACTCTATCAAGTAAGCTCTTAACAATTTCTCCATCTGGAGCTAAAACCATAAATGTAATACCATAGATTGTTTCAATACATGTTGTGAATATAGAGAACTTTCCACCACCAACAATTTTAAATTCAACCTCAACACCAGTAGATTTACCAATCCAGTTTCTTTGCATCTCCTTAGTTGATTCAGGCCAATCAATTTCATCTAAGCCTTCCAACAATTGTTCTGCAAATGCAGGTTGATCAATAACCCACTGCTTCATATTTTTTCTTATAACAGGATATCCACCACGTTCGCTCTTACCATCGATAACTTCATCATTTGATAAAACAGTACCTAATTCTTCACACCAATTAACTGGCATATCAATATATTTAGCATAGCCATCTAAATATAAATTTTTAAATATCCATTGTGTCCAATGATAATATGATGGATCAGATGTTGCTATACATTTATCCCAATCATAATCAAAGCCCAATTCTTTTAATTGCTTTGTAAATGTCTTAATATTGTTTTGAGTAAATCCATCTGGATGATTACCAGTAGATATTGCATATTGCTCTGCAGGAAGACCAAAAGAATCATATCCCATTGGGTGTAATACATTATATCCTTGCATTCTTTTCATTCTAGAAATAATATCAGTTGCTGTATATCCTTCAGGATGTCCTGCATGAAGTCCTACTCCTGATGGATATGGGAACATATCTAGTGCATAAAATTTAGGTTTAGAAAAATCCCATAAATCAGTTTTAAAAGTTTGATTCTCATCCCAATATTTTTGCCATTTCTTTTCAATTTCAATATGATTATATTCACTCATAAAATAATCTCCACCTTTACTCCATAAATATACTTTTAACATTTTACCACATTATTTACTATAAATATAGTAAAAATAAAAAAATCGTTCTTTTATAATAATAAAAACGATTTTATTATAATTATTTATATAAATAATTAACTATCTATTTACTCTAAATTTAGGCTTATCATCTTTAACATGCTTATTGAATACCAAAAACATTATAACTACTACTATTGTTCCTAAATATGATAACAACCAATATAAATAGAAAAAACTCTCATATCCATCAGCATACTTAACTAAATAATAACTACCACAATTAATAACACAATATGTAGCATGCATAGCAAGTGTATATTTTCCAGAATGATATTCCTTAACGAAATACTCCTTAAATCCTATCAAAACAACATTAAAAATCGATAATGCCATCAAAATCCACAAAGTAATATAATAACCATCAATATCAGTTTTATATACTATTAAAATTGTTATTATTGACACAATAGCTACAATATTAACAAAAAATCCAATAGCATTAAATAATACTTTTCTGTTCATTATTACGCCTTCAAAAGATTATATACCATTTCAAATACATAATCTGTAGCATTCTTTCTAACATTGTTTCTTCCAATATCCTTAAAAGAAATCATCTGTGTTGTAATAACACCATTAATACAAACACCAAAACAAACATTACCAATTGGAGTACCATCTGATGTAGGACCTGCAATACCAGTAACTCCAACACCAACTTCACTACCTGTTGCCTTACATACACCAAGAGCCATCTCATAAGCAACATCTTCTGATACAACACCATATGTATCAATTTTTTCTTTACTTACACCTAAATATTTCATTTTAGCTTCATTAGAATATGTAACAAATGATTCATTTAATACTTTAGATGCATTTGGTACATTAACTAATTTGGCAGCACATAAACCACCAGTTAATGATTCAGCAAATGAAATATGATAACCTTTTTCAAATAGTAGATTTACAACTAAATCTTCAATATTTTCCATAGGAAAATCACCTCGTATAATATGTAGTGTAGATTTAGACCTTGGATAAGTCTAACTACATATTAGTATATTTGAAGTCCTAGTGTTATAATTTTATAAGATATAACTAGATGAATGAGCTTAATCACCTTGTAGCTTTTGACTAC
>JAFXXC010000029.1 GCA_017542485.1 Acholeplasmatales bacterium | reverse complement strand
GATTCGCTATATCCTTCAATCATTTCTGCCGCCTCCTTAATTACTTTCGATTCATCTTTCTTATATGAATCTATATCTTTTTCTGATAATAATTTTAAAGCTCTCTCTAATTCTATTTTACTATCTTTAGATATTTTTGCAAGGCTGACACTATAGTATACTATATTATCATATTCGATATTTGTACTATTATTATGTAAATTTATCTTCTGTATTGCATCATCACCAGGCATATCATACAAGTATATGAATATTACAATTGATTTTTTATTTGTATATCCTTTTTCATTATATTCATAGCTTCTTGAATGTAACATTGATAAATAATATATAGCTCTATTTATATCATATGAGTATTCTCCATTTTCATTTTTTCCCTTATCTACTATATTCTTTTGAGCTTCTATATCTAAATTTATATCTTTTGATACTACTTTTATATCATATGATATTGTCTTAAATGTAACACTATCTCTTTCTTCAGTATCTCCAAATGTAATATCTTCCTCTTTTAAATTTAATTTACATATACCATTAATTAATAATAACAAATAATCTCGCCTTGTCTTTATTAATTCTTTAAAATAATAATCTGTTAAAGCAATTTCTTTTAGCATTAATATCATCCTCCTTTCTACTAATTTAGTGTTATTGGCCCTCCTTTTTTACCGATACACTAAATAATAGACAAAAGATTTGAAAATTAACCAAAAAAATAAAAAAATCAGTCTCTTTTAGAGATATCATCAAAAAAGAGCATTAGTCAAACTAATACTCTTTTTGTAATTATTCAGTTCTTAAAGCTACTACTGGATCCTTCTTTGCTGCACTTCTAGCTGGAATCAATCCTGCTATTAATGTTAAAAAAATACTTAATGCGATCATTATTCCAATATTTGCCCAAGTAAGGTGAGCTATTGACTTAACTGCACCATCCGAAGCTAACGATACAACTAGATTTGCAAGTAAAGATATTACTCCTGTTACTAATACACCAAATATACCTGAAGAAAGACCTATAACAAATGTCTCAGCATTAAATAAATGTGATACATCTTTCTTTCTTCCGCCAAGTGATCTAATAACACCAATTTCTTTAACACGTTCAACAACAGAAACATAAGTTATAATAGCTATCATAACAGTTGAAACAACTAATGCTAATGCGGTAAATGCTATTAAAGCATAAGTTATAATATTTATCATTGTATTTATCAAATTAATAATTATTTCTACAGAATCAGTATATTTTATTTTATTTCTTTCATCGTATTTTAATGTTTTAGTTCCTGTTATTTCTGAAAAATCATTATTATAAACATTGAATGTTAATGTTGTATCTTCCTTATTCCAAGCATCCAAATAATCAGTAACTAAATACTTTGACTCAAAATCGTTTGGATATATTGAAACTGATTCAGGAATGTAAGTTCCGGCTACACCGTTAATATCCATAGTTTTTAGTTTTGATAACATATCAGTTATTCCAGAGCCTTCAGAAGAACTTCCACTACCACCAGAAATACCAGACATACCAGAACCCTGACCTATATATGACATAAATGTTGACATGATACCAGATTGATTTTTTCCTACATAAATCTTCTTTGTGCCTTCTTTATATACCTTCTCTTGAGTATCATAATATGTATATTTTAAATTATAGTTAATACCAATTGACAATTTTAAATTACCAACAGCATATTCAACACTTGAAACATTTCCATGCTCTTTAATATTTTTTGCAATAGCTGAATCTACATTTTTAGAAATCATTTCTCTTGCAAATTCTTCAGAATAAATAAATCCAGATTGTAAAGCACCATAAGATACACTATCTTTAGGTCTAACAATTGCAGCAATAGATAATTCAACACCATCATTCCAACTGTCCTTAGCTTCTACATCATATGGATATATATGAGCAAAAGTATCACCAAATTGCATTGATTGATCTTCATAAATTGTATCATTAGGATACCAATAAAATTTCTTATTTGATATTTCCTCATATGAATACTTTGTTCTATTTAATTCTTCATGATATTCTCCTGGTAAATCATTAGGTGCAGCCTTAAATATCATATTATAGAATTCATCTTCAGTAAAATAACCTAGTTGTGCAAGTAATAAATCTGATAATTCCTTATTTTTAGATAAAACAACTACAACACCATGTGGATTTTTCTTGCCAAAATTATTAACATCTCCATATAAAACATCATATTGATTACTTATATATTCTGTATTAGAAACACCTTGATTCATAACAGTGGCTAAAGATGTAATATATGATGAATACTGTGAATATGGTGTAGCCTCTAGCATAGCAGTATATGTTTCTGTAATAGCATTTAAAGATAATCTTCTTGAATACTTATTTGCCAACTCTTTATCAGCATCACTATGTAATTTTAAACTATCTTCACTGTTCTTAAAAACATTAAAATCTGTATAAATATTTGTTGTAGCATCAATACCATAATTCATCTTAATCTCTTGATAATACTCTTTTGGCATACTCTTCAAATAATTAATATAATCCATATTAAATTCATTATTATAAACCAACTCTTTTAATGCAGATTCATGAGTAACTAAATAATCAATTATTGAATTAATATTAACCCAATTACCACTATCTAAAGCATCCTTCTTCTGTGAAAGACTTGATGAGTTTAATAATGTATTATAATCAACAGCCGTTTTAGTTATTTGAATTGGATTACCAGATAACATATCATCTTGCATATTATCAATATAATCATGAACACCAGTTGAAACTGATAATACAGCACTTACACCAATAATACCAATAGAACCAGCTATAACAACTAAAATAGTTCTCTTCAATTTTGAATATAAATTTTTAGCAGAAAGCTTAAATGCAGTCCACATACTCATCTTAGCTTTTTCTTTTGCATTCTTATTTTTGTTATATGCCCTTATAGCTTTAGTGTCATTAGGGTCAATTTCAGCAAGCATTTTTTCATCGTTTGCTTTTTCTTCCATTATAAGTTCAGTTATTTCACTAGATTCATCCTCGTCACTAAATGGATTAGAATCCTCTAATACCTCGCCATCTAACAATTTAACAATTCTTGTAGAATACTTCTCAGCTAATTCAGGGTTATGTGTAACCATGATTACTAATCTTTCTTGAGCAATTTCCTTTATCAAATCCATTATTTGGATAGATGTTACTGTATCCAAAGCTCCAGTAGGTTCATCAGCCAATAATATCTCAGGTTCATTAACCAATGCACGTGCAATCGCAACTCTTTGACATTGTCCACCAGATAATTGATTAGGTTTCTTATTATATTGTCCCTCAAGACCAACTTTATCAAGTGCTTTCTTAGCTCTTTCTACTCTTTCTGCTTTACTGATGCCAGAAATAGTTAAAGCAAGTTCAACATTTCCTAAAATAGTTTGATGAGGAATCAAATTATAGCTTTGAAATATAAAACCAATTCTATGGTTTCTATACACATCCCAATCTCTATCCTTAAATTCTTTAGTACTTCTACCATTAATTACTAAATCGCCACTGGTATATTTATCCAAACCACCAACTATATTTAATAATGTAGTTTTACCACAACCAGATGGTCCTAATATGGAAACAAATTCATTCTTTCTAAAATTCAAACTAATTCCTTTTAGAGCATGAACGGTTGTATCAGCTACATAATACTCTTTTTTTATACTTTTTAATTTAAGCATAATATCACCAACCTTAAATAATTTCTCCTATAATTTTAAACATAACTCTCATCTATAAATTATAATTTATAACACTTTGTTTTTAAACAATAACATTATGTGAAATTATCGAATAATTGTTTTAAAAAAAAGTGCAATTATTCTTGCACTTCTGTTTCAACTTTTTCTTTATTCTTTTTAAATACTTTAATAATTCCAAAAGTTGTAAAATATAAAAATAATCCAATACATAAACCACCAGTAACATCAGTTATATAATGCATACCAGCAGCCACTCTAGATACAGTAATTATAGCAATAATAACTATAGCTAAAACTAAACTACTATATTTAACTAACTTATCACGATCGTTTAAACATAAAAATGCATGACTTGATAATGCTAAGAATGTGGCAACCATAACATGTATGGAAGGAAATGAATTTCTATCATTATTTGTAGGTCTAATATTAACTTTAATTACCTTCGTAAATATTAGCCATAATCCTACCATAACAATCAAAGATACACCAAATATAATAATGCTTCTATCTACTTTAAATAAACTTTTTTTAGTTATCAATTGATATAAACCTTTAAAACCAGCATATGCCACGACAATAAAAGTAACATATAACAATAAATCAGTCATAAAATCTATATTATCATTAAATTCATATTTAACTAAATTATTGATATGAGATAATCCAACTTCTTCGCCGCTTTCTGCAATAACAGCCTTATCAAAATTTAACAATATCAATAATAAAATAAATAAAAATAAAAATGAAACACCTAAAATAATATATAAATTTATAAATTTTTTCATATTAACCACCCGAATATTATAATAGCACTTTTTATATTAATAACAATACAATAAGTAAATTATCAATTATTTTTATAATATTTCCTCTTATCTACATACATATTTTCATCAGCTTCTTTTAAAGCATTTAATATCTCATTGCTATTATTTTTTATTGAATAACCTATCGCAAAAGAAACATTATTCTTTTGGGCTTTTTCTTTGATAACAGAACAATAATTCTCAAGTTCCTTTTTACTTACTCCTACTATTATAACGACAAATTCATCTCCGCCAGCTCTAAATATAGGATTGTCGCCAAACACACTCTTTAATACATTAGCAGCTCTCTTAATTAATTGATCACCAGCTAAATGTCCCTCATCATCATTGATTCTTTTTAATCCATTAATATCCAAAAACATTAATCCAATAGAATGATTAGATTTATCTACTAATCTATCCATATAATTATTCATTTCATTTCTATTAAATAATCCTGTTAATAAATCAATAGAACTTAATTCAGTTAACTGATTAACCAGTAAATAATTACCAATCTCAGATCCTAAAATAAATGTTGTTATCTCTAATGTTTCCTTAATCTTAATAGTATCATGAACCTTAAAATCACTAACCCAAATATAACCTAATAGACTATTACCTGATTTTAATCTAAACAATACCAAAGAATCTATTTTTTCACTTTCTAATGAAGCATACCACTTGGGGTTCTTAACTTTAATATAATTAAATCCCGTTTTATCATCAATAATAATACAATCACTATCACCTATCGTATCATGCCATGATTTAACTATATCATAAAAATCATCATCAATATAATGAGTCATTTCATGTCTAACACTATTAATATCTCTACTTTCAGCTATTACATTCAATTCTTTTTTTATTTCATCAATTAATAAAATACAACAAAATGATGCATTACACATTTCTCTAATATCATATATAACTTTATTTAAAGTCTTCTTAAAATCAGGACTATTACTTAACCTTAAAGTAGTTTTCAACACTTTACTTGCTATATCATTATGAGCACTTGATAATTTATCAGAATCAAATTCATTGCTAATATCCATAATATATAAACAGTATGCTAAATTATCTTCTTCATATTCTAGAGGAATGTAAATCATATGAAACCAAGCACCAGAATTTTCAGGATATGCATATGAATGCAATAATTCTTTTTTTACTGCAGATCTGTAACAATAAGACTCCAAATTTAAATTTGTACCTAAATATTCTTTATAATTAGTATTAGGCACAAATTTTTTAGGATTTGTCGGTGTATTAAAAGTAGCTATATACTTCTTATTACCATCAACTATTCTTATATCTCCATATCCATCATTAATTTTTTCAACAGAAATAACACATGCAGTATAACTAATACTTTCGCATAATTCTTTAAACTTCATAATCAATCATATCCTTTTATAGTAATCGCATCCTTATAAAAATAATTATAACACAAATACTATTTTTATACTATAAAATGTAGTAATAAATGTTTTAAATAGTTATAAAATTTGTAAATAATATATTTTTCAAATAAGAAAACCCATCATAAGATCGGCATAAAATCTACTAATTAATAAAATCTATTATCTTATTTTTAGTTAATTCTTGTTGATCTAAAACAGTAATTGACGCTAAATGATCATCACTTTGCGTCACATAATTAGCAAAACCCGAATGATTTCCTCCATTAATAACATACTCTATTGTTGATGAAGGCAAATTAGCTTTATTAGTTTCATACTTTTCAAATTTTAAAACTCCATCATTTGTCCCATAAATACTTAACACTTTTAAATTATCGGGAATCTTTACAGTTGAATAAGATGCAAGCAAAATCATACCACTAAATTTATCTGGATTTGAGGCTACAAATGAAGCTCCCATTGCTCCACCTAAAGAATGACCCATTAAATAATAATTATCATAATTATAATTATCTATAATCTTATTAGCCTTATCTTTACCAAAAAATGCTAAATTGCATGGCATTTCAACCAAAAAAGTGTCAATTCCACTTTTAGCAATTTCAAACAAAAGTGGTGCATATGATGAAGCTTCAACTTTAGCTCCTGGATAAAAAATAATTGCAGTTTCATTTCCTTTTCCATCAAAATAATAACCTTGATCTATTTTATTAACTTCAACATCAGATGTTGAAACTAAATACTTATTCACACTAATATCAGCATGATTATAAGAACCTACATATATACCAAAAGCAATTCCAAATGATGCGAAAAAAGAAATAATACCAATTATAATTGTCACCGAGATTTTAAGCTTGTTTTTTATAATTAACTTAATAATTACTGATAAAATAATTCCTATAGCAACTGCGACTAATAAACCCAAGAAAAAATATAAAATATATTTATCTTCCATAATAAAAAAAACTCCTAATTCTTAATACACTAAAAAGTATATCACAAATTAGAAGTTTTATTAAGTTTTATAGGTCTAATTATATAATTTTAAAACCTTTAATTATATCTTTGAAAGTCCTACATTAACTTCTGCAGCTGTTGCAGATTCTGCATAATGTGCATATGTACATTTGCCTTGAATTACAGTAATTGAAATAAAATCAAATTTTTCATCAGCTGAAGCTTTTCCAAGCTTTTCTTTATAATTTGCAGCAGTCAATCCCTTTACTGCAATCAAAAGTCCACTTTGGCCTTTATTTATAGTAACATCTATACATTCATCACCAAAATCTTTTTTTACTTCTTCATATGTTAGTGCATTTCCATTCTTATATGCATCATTAACTTTATCTGCATATGATTTACTAACATTTGAGCATGATGCAAGTACTACTACAAATGCAAAGCACAATACTAAACCTACTAAAACTCTTCTTAATACCTGCATAATTATCTATCCTTTTACTTTTTATAATTCTTTATATTGTTTTTAATAAAATCTCTATCGATCATCTTATCTTCTGATATTTCAAAATCGGCATTAACTCCACCATCGATATTAACATATTTACCATTTTCTTTCTTAGAAATTGTATATAAGCTTGATGATGAAACTACACTACCAATTGGTGTTACATAATTTCTAACAGCACATGGACCACCAGCAGTCTTAGCACCTAAAGTTATAACCTTAGGATTATTTAATTTAGCTAAAACTGGCATAGCATTAGCTGAGCTGAATGAATATGCAGAATTCAAGAAATAAATATTAAATCCTAATTCACATAATGGCTTATCATTTTCGTCAATTTTACCATCTGCATTAATATCAGCTTGATATACTTGCTTATTGTGTGCACTTGTGATTGGATTAACTATATCAAGTGATACATTACCAATTAATGTTGATAATGAATATAATAATCCATCAGCTGAACCACCCTCATTAGTTGTTAAATCAATAACAACATTTTTAACAGTATCCTTATATGTATCAGAAGTTAAATCCTTATATAATTTATTAAATATTTTTGCTGTATTAGTTTCAAATAAATCTGCAAGACCAAAATCTAATCCAGGAATATCATCACCACCAGTGAAGTCATCTAAATCAAGATCATCATCACCGCTAGTTGTGTTATATAATAAATTCTCATCAATATTTGTAAATTTAGCGAAATCTACAAATACTGTATCGTCCTTATATTCGATTCCGGTTTTAACTTTAGCTGCCTTCTTAGCATTAGTAAATGCTTCATCGGCATCACTATGCTTCTTTGATTCCTTATCAAGCTTTGTAGTATCAACTGTATTATCGCCGAACTCATATAAGTTAGAGAAGTCTGTTAATGCTGTATGTTCATCACGTAGATATGTTAATGCGATAGCTGTACCAGCATCAATTTGTTTAGGATTTGTTGATAAAATATCTTTCTTAAAATCAATTTTCTTTAAGAACTCATCAAAGCTATCGAACTTCTCTCTTAAACCATAACTAGTATTAAAATCAAAACATAATGATTGATAATAATATTCTAATTCCTCATCAGAAATCTTTTCTTTAGCCGCACCTTCACGGAATTTTTCTCCTAATGGTGTTTCAATAGGTAATCCTAAAGATTTATCACTTAATGAACTACCAGCCATAAAGAATAAATATTTGCCATTATATGCTAAATTCATATTATCGTTTGTGTTTAATAATACACTATTATAAACACTTAATGGTAAATATACTTTATCTCCTGCCTCATAAACATCTAATAATGAATAATCCTTTAAGCTAACTACACGTTCTTTACCAGGTGTATACTGATTAGAAACCACCTTTAATGCTTTAGAAGTTTTTTTAACTGGAATAATTGAAAGTGGCTGTTGATAATCAGGAACTACTGAAACTAACTTATCATAATCGTTATATGTTAATGTTTGTTTATCCTCATCGATAACACATTTAGCTCCTGCTTCATTGGAAATAACATAATTATTTCCATCCTTGGCTATTTCAACCTTATACTTCTTATCATCCAAATTAGTAGAACGGATAAGACTCATAAGCTCAACGCCATCATTTAATGAAACATATGGTATTGTGCTATTTTTCTTAAATAATAATTCACATTTTCCAATCTTTTTAACTTCATTCTCAGTATTTAATGAATAAACATCTATTTCTGAAACTTTATTACTACTACAGCTTGTTAATGCTGCGCCTAATACGGCAAATCCACTTAATGCTAATAAACTTAAATATTTAATCTTTTTCATTTTCTTTTCCCCCAAATTAACACTCTAAATTTTTATATTTTGCAAGCTCATTATTAATTAAATCTTCACTGCTCTTATTTGAATATCCAATGAACATTGAAGCTTTTTTAGAATCCTTATTATACCATAAGTATGATTCTCCCTTATCACCAATTTTAATCTCAATTACATCATCTTTAGCTACTTCAACATCCTTATGGACTATACAATCGATAACTCCA
Source organism: Acholeplasmatales bacterium (assembly GCA_017542485.1). Taxonomy (GTDB): domain Bacteria; phylum Bacillota_I; class Bacilli_A; order Acholeplasmatales; family Anaeroplasmataceae; genus Anaeroplasma. The sequence continues at coordinate 78,097 of JAFXXC010000029.1, read as the reverse complement.
AATTTCTTTTCATTTTCATCAAAAGTAATTAATGGCTTATCAATTATCTTCTTTGCGTAGTTATAATTATCCCAAGAAAATAATAATCCAAGTAATGCTAATCCTGCTAAAATCGCAGATATAATTAATAAAACTAGCTCCCATGTGTATTTATCTCTAACATAAAACACAATGTCGAATAATAAAAATATTGTGAATAAACCAAATGTTGATAAGGCACCCGCAATACTTTTCTGTGCATTTTCCCTTTTTGCAACTACAATAATATTTTTTTCCATAAATAATCCTCCTTCGATTAAGCTTATAACTTAATACACCGATATTCTATCACCCCAAATGTGACAAACATGTGACAAATTTAAAGAAATTTCAAAAATTTTCAAAAAAAAATTGCCACAGCATAAGCTGTGACAAATAAACTAATCTAAATATGCCCATTCATATTGAGTCATAAATTCACCATTATAAGCATTTATTGCCTGTGGATCACCTTTAGTATAATCAAATAAATCGGATGAAAATAAACTAGTATCAACCCAATAAGTATTATAACCTTTTCTTACAAGATTTTTCGCTCCTACCATTTCAAGTGATTCAATTAGTTCTTTATATATTTTAGTTAAATAGTTTTGTGTTTTTAGATTATATTCATCCTCAAATAATATTGCAGATATTTCTTTTCTATTTGCTGTAGCTCCTTGAAGACTTATCAAATATGCTAATAATTCTTTTGACTTTGAACGCGCAAATTTTAGTGGAACACCATCTACATAAAAATCAAAATTCCCAAATGTCTTTGCATAAAAATGATTTTTAATAGGATCAATAGGATATAATAGATCATCCAAAGCTTCTTTTACTTTTTCTTTATCAGATGGTTTAAGCAAATAACCACTTGCATGAATTTTTATAGCCTGTTGCATATATTCAGAATAACCTGTACAAAAAATAACATTAACCTTTGGTTTATATTTTTTTATTTGTTTAGCCAAATCTATACCATTTATTTCAGGCATCTCAATATCTAAAAAAGCAATATCAACATCGTTTTCTTTTACATATTCAAGCGCATTAATACTTCTATCAAATGTAGTTATATTTTCTTCTTCTACTATACCATTTAAATTTCTCTTTAATGTATTTATAGCATGCTTCTCATCATCAACTATTATTATCTTCATTATTAATAATCTCCTTTTTATCAGGAATAATAATTGTTACCTTAGTACCATTACCAATTTCACTTTCAATAACTAAATCTCCATTAACAAAATGTCTTAATCTTTCTCTAGAATTCTTAAATCCTAAATGTGTCTCACCAATAACCTTATTAACATCAAATCCAACACCATCATCCTCAACAACAATATATATTTTATTGTCATTCTTATATGAATTAATAGTTACAGTGCCACCCTCGTATTTTTTAGTAATACCATGCTTAATTGCATTCTCAACTACCATTTGTAAGCTTAATGATGGAATTAAAAATTCAGTTTCTTCAACGTTAAATACAACATTAATTTTATCTTCAAATCTAAGTTTTTCAAGATTAACATATTTTCTTACATGTTCTAATTCTTTACTAAAAGGAATCAAATTTGAAGCAGTTAGAAAATCTAGGTTTTCTCTTAAATATTTTGAAAAATCAACAATAGCATTTTGAGCATTTTCAGGCATACCTTCAATATCCTGAATAGCATTTAAAGTATTATAAATAAAATGTGGTTTAATTTGTGATAAAGCAAGCTGTATTTTTTGTTGAGCCATTAAATCACTTTCATGTCTATAAACAAATTGAATATGAAGCCATACATAATAAAATAAAGTCGCAATAGATATCATTATAGTAATATAATCAACTCTATGTGTAATATATGAATAACCAAATATATCAATTAGTATTCCAGCAACTACTAATCCTGTTAAAAAAATAGGAATTAATATATTCTTTTTCTTTTCCTTTTTAAATTCTAATATTACAATAACGATATTATATATAAGTAACAAAATACTGATTATTAAACATGTATATCTTAAAGGTCCAGCATGAAAATGATTATCAGGAGTAAATCCAATACACCAATTAGAATAAAACGAAGTAGTGTATACTAAAAAGTTTATAGCACATAATATGCTAACAGGGATATGCTTTTTATTTGGACTTACCAAATGAATAAATAATGCAATAATTACAGGTCTAACGGAATATCCATATACTGAAACAAATAATCTAGCTGTTACAGCACTAATATATTCAGTTAAAAAATATTCTATATAGTTTTGAAGTACATGTGAAATAACTAAGATTACTAATAACATAAAAATGTTTTTTCTTTTTTTATCAACAAATCTATCCAAAAAACAAAATATAAATACACCAATTAGTGGAATAACTAATGATAAAAATAATAATATACCATCAACTATATCTCTTGTCATAAAAACCACTTCTTTTCAAAAATAATAACCATAAAAAGTATAACATAATTTCGAACATTCAAAAAGATAATAACTAAAATTTTTAAAATTAAAAAAGGTAAGATGTATACTTACCTAATTATCAAATAATTTATTTATTTTCTATTTAAAACAGCTACACTTTCAACTAATGCTGTATTAGGAAAAAAATCCATAGGAGTAATAGAATTTACATTATAATAATTACTCAAAAAACTTAAATTTTTAGCAAGTGTTGCTGGATTACATGATACATATACAATTCTTTTAGCATTTGCTTTAATTAAAGCGTCCATAAATTTTTGATCTAAGCCTGTTCTAGGTTGATCAACTACTATTACATCAAATGTATCACCATCATCTATCATTTTCTTTAATAATTCACTAGAATCACCTTGATAGAATTTTGCATTATTGATTTTATTCATATTAGCATTCATATTAGCAAGCTTAACTGAATTAGCATTATACTCAATACCAACAACCTCTTTTGAATTATGCGCTAAATATAATCCTAAAAATCCAATACCAGAATATGCATCAAGTACTCTCTCTTTAAAAGATAATTTACAGTTCTTTAACACTATTTCAGCCATCTTTTCTGCTTGTAGTGTGTTTAATTGAAAGAAAGTATCTGGATATATCATATATTTGATTTTACCAATTTCTTCTATAATATATTCCTTACCACATAAATGAGTTAATTCTTCTCCAACTATTTCACTACCAGATTTTAAACTTCTATTCACTGATTTATAAACTCCAATAACATTATCAAGTTTATTTATTTTGCTTGCTAAAATATCAATATTTTTATCATCATCATAAATAACTAAATCAACTAAAGCATCACCTTTTTTATTTACTCTTATTGTTACATATCTTAATACTCCCTTATTGTTCTTATAAGAGAATACTGATATATTATTATCTTCAATAAGTTTACAAATATTATGATTAATTCTATTAATAATTTCATTTTGTACATAACAATCATCAATAGAAATCATAATATTAGAATTAGCTTTTGTCATACATAATGATGCTTTACCATCATCAAATCTCAAACCCAATTGGCTTCTATTTCTATAATTATAATTATTAGATGGAATAGTATCTTTAATTTCAAATGATTTTGGATTTAATTTAGTATATCTAGTGATTGCTTCAACAACAATTTCTTTTTTTAATTTAAGCATATAATCATATTTAATATGCATTGTGTTACAACCACCACATATTCCATATTTAGGACAAATAGGCGCCACTCTATTTTCTGATTTGTTTTTTATTTCAATCATATTAGCTTTAATCAATTTTTCAGTAACTTCACTTACTTTGACATTAACACCTTCGCCTGGTATTGCATTATCAACAAATACAGCCTTTTTATTATAAAAACCAATACCTTCACCATTGATACCAAGACGTTTAATATCTAATATGAATTCATCTCCTACTTTATTATTGTTTTTCATATTTTTCCCTCACTTTAAAATATTTAAAAGTGGCATATCCATCAGAATTCTTACTGCCTTTTGCAAAAATTCCATATTTTCCACCAATCCATCTACCAGCTAATGCTGTAAATTCATATTTAAAATATTTATTATTTACACCTAAATAGTATTTATTAGGTTTAATATATTTTAAATTAAAAATAATATTCTCATTATCATATATAGAATCGTAAATTACGATATCATTTTCATTGAACTTACCCTTACTAATAATTAAATGATTGATACCATTTATTCTTTTAACACTAATATAACTATATTCAATACCCATATAGCATAAACCAGCCTCATCATTATCATTATTCAATGACAATTCTACTTTAGTATTTACGCTAAATGAATAATAAAATATTTTTGTTAAAAATAAATTAGGACACATATTTAATGAATTATTTGATATTTCATCGTGATAAAAACAATTTAATCTTAACCCATTATCCAATGAATACCAATTATTTACCTTATTAGCAGGTGTTTGCCACATTAATGATAAACTATCACTCTTAAAATTATCACTAACAGGTATCTTATAATCTGATTCTTTATTTATTAGATACTCATGATTCTTTACAGGACTACCACCCAATAATTCATCTTTGATATCACCAATTATAGGCCAATCATTTATCCATTTAACTGGTTCTAAAAATACTACTCTACCATATTCATACATATCAACAAAATGAATAAATGCATAGCTTCCATCCTCTAAATCAATTAACGCACCTTGATGAGGTCCATTAATCTTAGAATCATTAGTAAGCATTACTATCTTCTCTTCATATGGACCATAAATATTTTTACTTCTTAATGCAGTTTGCCAACCACTTTTTACACTTCCAGCAGGTGCTAATATATAAATATAATCACCATGTTTATAAAACTTAGGTCCTTCAATAGTAGGTTGAGTATTATGACCATCAAATATTATTTTATAGTCAGTTAATCTTTTTTTACAATCAGGTGTAATTTCAAAAATACCTAATACTGAATTAAAACCAATCCTTGATTTAACAAATCCCATTACTACATAACATTTATCATTCAACCAGATTGGACATGGATCCTCATAACCAGCTCCTTCATATATTGGCCACAATTCTGACCAATTTCCTTTTTCTATATCAGTACATTCTGATACATAGATTCCCTCATCAGGAAAAGGAATAAATACATAAAATTTTCCATTATGGTATCTTAATGAAGGCGCCCAAGCCCCATAACCATGACAAACATTATTGAATCTTTCAAAAGGAAGCTTATCAAAAACATAACCAATAATTTTCCAATCAACCAAATTGATACTCTTTAATACAGGAACACCTGGTAAATGATTAAAAGAGGACGCCACCATATAGTAGCAATCCCCAACTCTTATGCAATCTGGATCTGAATAATCTGATAAAATAATCGGATTAGTATAATTCACATCAATCACACCTATCTAAAATAATCTAATAATATCATTTATAGTAACATATACAAATAGTACCATTATTAACACAAAGAATATACCATTTATAATTAATTCTGCTTTCTTAGATATCTTTTTTCTAGTAATTTTCTCTATTAACAAGAATAATATTCTACCACCATCAAGAGCAGGAATAGGTAATAAATTAACAATACCAATATTCACTGATAACATAGCAACAAATGCTAATAATGGAATAAATCCTCTATTAATATATTTTTCAATTACTCCAAATATACCAACAAAACTTGATAAATTACTAACACCAACCTGTCTTACATCACTAGGTGCTATTAATAATTTTAATGTTCTAAATATTAAAGTAAAATCATAACCAAATCTTACAAATGCATCACCTAAGCATTTACCAAAATGGAAATGCATAACAGGCGAAATACCAACATAATGCTCAATTAAATCAATTCTTTGATTTTCAAGTACCTCTAATGTATAAGGCTCAATCACTTTTGATTCATCAGTAGATATAAACTTATATTCATTATCATTAATCTTATGATAATATTCTAAATAAACATCATGAGCACCTGTTGTAATACTACTATTAGAGAATATCTTTGATATTTCTCCCCAAGCATTATCACCCAAATCTTCAATATTATACTTCTTAGTATCAACCAAAATAGCAGTCAGTATATCACCACTTTTTGGTGCATACTCATAATCCTTATCGCTTCTTGTCTTATATCTTAAGGCTAAAGCTCCAAGCATAACACCTTTTTTGGTGCTATTTGGAACTGAAACTAATTTCATATCATTCTGTTTAACAGTTAAGTTAGATAAACCAATTGAATTAATTATAGTAGTTGCTTCAATTTCTTTGGTTATAGTGGCGCCATTACGTTCTATTGTCATTAAGATAGTTGTATGATAACCTTCATAAATAACTTTACTTTCTTTTTGAAAGTCTTCCCAAGTTGATATAGTATTACCATTTATTCCAGTAATAATATCGCCTGTTTCTAAAATACCAGCTGAAGGATAATTATCCCCAGATAGTGAACCAATCTCATTAGATGAATAATCAGGTACACCAGTTGCAAAGGCTACAATAATGTATATTATTACAGCTAAAATAAAATTCATAGTAGCTCCGGCAACTAATGTAACAAATCTAGGTAATGCACCTTTAGAATCAAATGTTCTATCATAAGGAGCTATTTGCATTTTTTGATCTTTTTCAAAAACATAGATTGCATTTCTATTAACTACATAATATGTTTCTTTCCCATCTTCATCTAATGTAATAAATAGATTTTCTCCATTTACTCCATTTAAATCTATATCAATAACCTTACCTCTGATATGAGCATCTCTATTAGGATCAAGTATTATTTCGTATACATTTCCATCACTATCCAAATTCAAACCAATTGATGATTCTTTTTTTATTAAATCATCCATTGGTTCTTCTCCTGCCATTTGTACAAATCCACCAATTGGAATTGCTCTTATACAAAATGTTGTTTCACCAAATTGATGCTTATAAATTACAGGACCCATACCAATAGAGAATTCATGACATAATATTCCAGCACGTCTTGCACAAATAAAATGTCCAAATTCATGTACAGTTATTATAATACCAATTATTAAAATAAACGCAATTATACTAACTAGGACAAGTGGAGCCCCAGACAAAGCTAAAAACATATATTAATCACCATATTTTCTAATAATTCTCTCCATAATCTCATAGCTAACTTTTATAACATTATCAAGATTATATTCTATCAAAGAATATTCATCTTTAACAATTTCACTATAGATTATCTTTTCAATATCCAAAAATTCAATTTTGTCATTTAGAAATAAACTTACTGCAGCTTCATTTGCTGCATTTAAAACTGCATAATATATTCCACCCTTTTTAGCAGCCATATATGCATAAGAAAGACATGGGAATCTTTCTTGTGATAATTCTTCAAAATGAAGTGTTAACCCAAACAAATCTAATGATTTAATCTCTTGTTTAGCATGATGAGGATATCTTAATGCATAAGATATTGGATTATGCATATCACTTACCCCCAAGTGAGCTTTAATTGAGCCATCATTATATTCAACCATAGAATGGACTATACTTTCTTTATGTAAGATGGTATCGATTTTTTCATATGGCATATCAAATAAATAATGTGCTTCAATTACCTCAAAGCCTTTATTCATCATTGTTGCACTATCGATTGTAATTTTGCTACCCATACTCCAATTTGGATGCTTTAATGCATCAACCTTAGTTACACCAACTAATTCTTCTCTAGTTCTATTTCTAAATGAACCACCTGAAGCAGTTATAATTAATCTTTTTATTTCATTATGCTTTTCACCTGTTAAACATTGAGCAATTGCTGAATGTTCAGAATCAATCGGAACAAGCGGAACATTATATTCTTTTATTAAACTTTTAATAATATCTCCTGCAACAACAAGTGTTTCTTTATTTGCAAGACAAATAGTCTTCAATGACTTTATTGCCTCAACAGTTGGTATTAAACCAGATATGCCAACTAAAGCATTTACAAAAACTTCATCTTCATATCTTGAATAATTTGCTATCTCTTTTAAACCATCATCCCCATAAACTTCAATTGGGTTATATGATAAACTTGGTTTATCTTTTGTTCGATAGCATACAATTTCAGGTTTAAATTCTTCTATTACTGTTTTAGCTAATTCAAGATTTCTACCAACTGAAATTCCAACAACCTTAAATTCATTAGGATTTTCTCTAACTATATCAAGCGTCTGCATACCGATAGAGCCAAGAGCACCTACAATATACAAATATCTCATATTATACTTGTGAAAAATGTATTAAGTTGTGGTATTGGAATAATAGGAGCATATAGCTTTGTTTCACATATTATGAATAATATGAAAATAGCAGACGCAAAGAATGCTGAATCAAATCTATCTAATATACCACCATGACCAGGAAAGATTTGAGAATAATCTTTAATACCATAATTTCTCTTAAGCTTTGATGCAACTAAATCACCCATTTGTGAACAAACAGAAATACTTGCAGATATAACTAATGCAAAGAAAATCTTACCAATTGTAGAGAAATTAGAATACATAAATACACCATCAAAGAATTCCATTGTTACTCCATTATGGAAGAAACGTGAAAAATATGGGTATAAAAATATAATCAAGAAACCTAATATAGTTGCTACTAAAGTACCACCAACTGCTCCCTCCCAAGTCTTCTTTGGAGAAATAGTAGGTGCCATTTTATGCTTACCAATTGCTAGGCCAAATACCAACGCAAATGTATCAGTAAATGCTGTTATTCCGAATAAATAGACAACAAATCTTACACCTAAATGTCTTAACATTGTTAATGAACCAACACAAATACCGACATATATAACAGCCATATAAATTCTTCCAACATCGGCAACCTGCATTTTCTTTGTAAATGTCATAATAGAAAAGAAGAAAATGAACATAGCAATTAAAACTGTCATAGGAGATATAAAATTCTCCAAATGGAAATAGTTTAATATTCTAATTATTAATGAGTGATCAAGACTAGGTCTAAATTGATCATTGTTTTCAAATGTCAAATATTCTCTAGCATAATTAATCATAGAAAAATATAGAAGTACTGTAGATAACACAGCTAATACTTTTACAGTTTTACCATATGTATGACCATTACCTGCATACATATTAAGTATTTCAAGTGTAGCCATACAAGCTGCGAACAATAATAATAATTCAAATACCGTCAATAATTCAGGTACGAATAATGTAGGCACAAGCATACATACTAATAATGTCGCAGTAACCATTCTTTTTTTCATCAAGGTCATCCCCTTACAAATCTATTCAATCAATTATATCATTTATAAAAATAAAAATATATATATTATAAAAATATATAGAACTTAATGCTATAATTAAAAAAACATAAAAATAAAGATGAAAATTATTTAATTAATACACAATTACCTAATTGTGTATATAAAAATATATGATAAAATATTAAATGTTTATAGAAAGGGTGATTCTTATGAAAAATATTGCATATTCATATAGATTACCTATCGTTTTAGTATTACTTCTTTTATTACTTTTAGGAGGAATACTTGCAATAGGTATTATTAAAGAAATACTATATTTAATACTAATTTCATCATTTTTTATAGTATTCATTGTTGCTCTATATATTTATCTTAATTTAATTAGAAAAAATGTATTGTTATCTTGTGATGATGAAGGAATAATTATTCATAAAATGAATAAAGATATAAAATATAAATGGTATGAAATTGGCAAGTTAGATTTTAACAAAGCACATAATAGATATATGTCATTTGATTTTTATGGCACTTTAATCATAGGAACACCAAATAACAAAATAATTAAATTATATTATGTAAGAGATATTAAATCTGCATACGATAGATTAGTTGAATCTAAACAAAACCACTTTTCTAAAGTAAATAATTAATTAAAAATGGCCAACATCGTTGGCCATTATTTATTATATTGTCATTAAATCTTCGTTCTTCTTCTTTGTGATTGTTTCTACTTTTGCAATCTTATCATCAGTTAATTTTTGAGCATCTTCTAATGCACTCTTTTCATCATCTTCTGGTAATTCAAGCTTTTTAATTTCATCATTCAAATCACGTCTTACATTACGAATATGAACTTTAGCTTGTTCTTCCATCTTACCAACAACTTTAACAAGTTCACGTCTTCTTTCCTCTGTCATCTTAGGTAATACTAATCTAATACCATTACCATCTGATTGAGGAGTTACACCAAGTGGTGATGCTAAAATTGCAGTTTCAATTAATTTTAAAGAACTCTTATCATAAGGCTTAATATATAATTGGTTAGCCTCAGGAATTGAAATTGAAGATACTTGCTTAATAGGTGTTGGAACACCATAATAATCAATTGAAATTGTATCAAGTAGATTTGCTGATGCTCTACCAGTTCTTACTGTTGATAATTCACGCTCATAGCTAGCTATTGAGTTATCCATTCTTTCTTCTGCTTCAAGAAGTGTCATTTCTAATTCTTCCATATTATCCTCCTAATCTACTGTAACAAGGGTACCAATCTTTTCACCCTTAACTGCTTTAACGATATTACCAGTTTTATTCATATTAAATACGATAAGTTGCATTTTATTATCCTTACATAAAGATGCAGCTGTAGAATCCATAACCTGAAGATTCTGTGCTAATATTTCTGAGAAAGTTAATGTATTATACAATTTAGCATTTGGATTCTTACGTGGATCAGAATCATATACACCATCTGTTCCATTCTTTGCCATTAAAACTACATCAGCACCAATTTCTGTTGCTCTTAATACACATGCAGTATCAGTTGAAAAATATGGACTTCCTAAACCACCAATAAAAATTGTGACAATACCTTTTTCTAAATGATGTATAGCTTTTCTTCTAATATATGGCTCAGCTACTTGATTAATTTGAAGTGCAGTCATACAACGACTAGGAACACCTAACTTCTCTAAGGCATCTTGAACAGCAAGACCATTCATCATTGTAGCAAGCATACCCATATAATCAGCTTGTGCACGCTCCATACCTAATTCCTCTGCTGTTTTACCTCTCCAAATATTACCGCCGCCAACAACTATACCAACTTCAACGCCTAAATCATGAACATCTTTTACTTGTTTAGCTATTGCCATAACTGTTTTTGGATCAATTCCAGCAGTGGCATTTTCTCCCTTTAATGCTTCACCTGAAAGCTTTAATAAAACACGCTTATACATATTTACCTCCAAAATTTTACAAAAATAGGGGAGTGTACGCTCCCCATATAATATTAATTAAATGCAGCAGATTGTGCAGCTACTTCAGCAGCGAAATCTGTCTCTTGCTTTTCAATACCTTCACCAACTTCAAGACGTACGAAAGATACAACATTACATTTTGCACCCTTAACATAAGCCTCTACTGTTTGATCAGGATTCTTAACAAATGCTTGAGATAATAAGCAAATCTCTTTTAAATTCTTATCTAAACGACCTGGAACGATTCTTTCTGCAATAATATTCTCAGGCTTTGGTTTAGCTGAAGTTGCATTTTCATTTAATGCAGCAGCTAAAATAACTTCTCTTTCTTTCTCGATTACATCAGCAGGAATATCATCTTTTGAAACATACTTAGGAGCTAAAGCAGCAATGTGCATTGCAACATCCTTAGCAACTACTTCATCAGTACCATCAACTAATACTACAGAAGCAATTCTACCACCCATATGCTTATAAGCACCAAATACTTGGTTATCATTCTTCTCTAAAACAGTAACTCTTCTTAAAGAAATCTTTTCACCAATAACACCTGAAGCCTCTAAAATGATAGTTTCAAGGTTCTTGCCATTAGATTCAACCTTTAATGCACATTCAGTACATGTAGCATCTGAATTAACTAAGATTTCACCAACATTAGCAATTAAGTCAGTGAACTTTGCATTTTGTGCAACGAAATCTGTTTGAGAATTTAATTCAAATAAAACGCACTTGTTACCTTTAATTGCAAAAGAGCATAGACCCTCAGCAGCAACAGCACCTTCTTTTTTTACAGCCTTAGCAATACCACGTTCACGTAACCAAGTTACAGCCTCGTCCATATTACCATCAGTTGCAGCTAAAGCTTTTTTGCAGTCCATCATACCTGCAGAAGTTCTTTCTCTTAATTCTTTTACCATTGATGCAGTTATATTTGCCATGTTAAATTCCTCTCTTTACTCTTGAGTTTTAGTTTCAGCTTCAGCCTCAGCCTTAGCAGGTTTTGCCTTCTTAGCAGGAGCTTTTTTAGCAGGAGCCTTCTTAGCAGGCTTTTCTTCTTTAGCTTCTTCCTTAGCTTCCTTTTGAATTTCTTCAGCTTGATTAATTTGTTCTTGAGAATCATCAAACTTCTCAACAACACCACCATTAGCTTCGATTACAGCATTAGCCATAACCCAAGTTACTAACTTAACAGCTCTAATAGCATCATCGTTAGCTGGAATTACATAATCAACATCATCAGGATCACAGTTTGTATCAACAATACCAAATACTGGGATGTTTAATTTTCTTGCTTCTAAAATAGCATTATGCTCTTTACGTGGATCAACAATGAATAAAGCATCTGGTAACTTCTTCATTTCCTTAATACCACCTAAGAACTTTTCTAATTTATCTCTTTCAGCGATTAATTTGATAACTTCCTTCTTAGGTAACTTTTCAAATTCGCCATCTTCTTCCATCTTGTAAAGATCTTGAAGTTTCTTAATTCTCTTTCTAATAGTTTTGAAGTTAGTTAATGTACCACCTAACCATCTTTGGTTTACATAGTATTGACCAGAACGGTTAGCTTCCTCCATTACAGCTTCTTGAGCTTGTTTCTTAGTACCTACGAATAATACCTTACCATCATTCTTGCAGATTTCTAATAAAGCTTGGTAAGCTTTCTCAATCTCATTTGCTGTTTTTTGTAAATCGATGATGTAAATACCATTTCTAGCAGTAAAGATATACTTTGCCATCTTTGGATTCCATCTTCTAGTTGCGTGTCCAAAATGAACACCTGATTCTAATAATTGTTTCATTGAAACTACTGATTCAGACATTTTTTAATTCCTCCATTTTATTTTTGTTTTTTGTCCTCTGCCTTCTTCAACGACTGCCTCCAACAATTTCTTGCACACGACGGCAATCTCAGAAAACATGTGTATTTTTCGAACCTTTAACATATTAGCATATTTTCTTTTAATTATCAATAGAAAAAATGATTTTGTAATAATTACATTATTAAATTATTTTAATGTAATTTTATCATCTAATATTTTTGCAAATTTATAAAAGAAAAAGACTAATCACTCTAATGATGATTAGTCTTAATAATTAACCTATAATTGTACCAGTTTCTTCATCAAAAGATATATCTTTTGAAGGAATATCTTTAATTTTTGAATCAACTAAACTATATTTACCATCAACAACTGTAATTTCTTGTTTTCCAATTGTAAATGTTTCGTAAACTGGTAACATAACTATTGATGAAATATGATTATTACCTACTGTTCTTACTACAAAAACTGGTAAATATACAATTTCAAATTTAATTCCTGTTTTGCCTTCATTTTTTGCATCACCAGCATATTGAGAAGAAATTGACTTAGCAAATGATGCATTGAAATCTTTTTCAAAAGAATAACCAGTAAATGTTAATGATTTAAAAGCACCATCTGTTGAATATAGAATATCTATTACCTTTTGATTCATAACTATATCAATCAAAGATTGTTTATAATAACTTAATTCTTCTTCGTATTTCTTTTCTTCTATGTTTTGATTATCACAAATTGTTTTTGCTTTTGATAATAATGAATTAAAATATAATGAATTAGCAGTAAAAGTTTTATTTTTATTTCTACCTTTTCCACCATCTTCTCTATCAAAAATATGGCTTTCTAATTCGCTATCTGCATCATAAACATTTCTAAATAATGTAGTTTCAGGATTTTTAGAAACATATACATTATAATAATCATTATCTAACTTATCAGAAGTAACCTTCTTACCTAAATCAATTCCAGTAGTTGCTATATCACTTACTTTAGCAAAACCTAAATTATATTTATCTGATACGGAACTATAATCAGTATTTATTTCATATGTAATTAATACACTTTCTCTACTATTGCTTGATGAACATGAAGCAAGTATAATTGCTACTACAAATAGAAAAAGCATAAATATTTTCTTTTTCATTATAATACCTCACTTTTCTAACATAATGCATTATAACAAAATATATCGTCAAATACAAGAAATTTATTTTTTTTCATTTGGTATTTTATTAGCTCTTGGATGCGCTAAATAATAGCTTTTTTTCATAGCATCCATAGCAACATCTGTATATATTTGAGTAGTAGATAAACTTTCATGTCCTAATAATTCCTGAACAGATCTAATATCTGCACCATTATTAAGGAGTGATGTTGCAAATGAATGTCTTAGCATATGTGGAGAAATATGATATGCCTCACCACAATCTGAGACAAGTTTTTCTAATATTTTTCTTACTCCTACCCTTGTAAGCTTAGTACCATTCTTATTTAAAAATACATTTCTATTATTTAATTCTTTTGAATTATATAACAGTTCAACTCTAAATGTTGAAATATAATGTTTTAGTGAATCTGATAATTCTTCATACATTATGACATCTCTATCCTTACTACCCTTACCATGAATTCTTATCAATCTTTCATTAAAATCAATATCTTTTATCTCCATATTACATAATTCGCTAACACGTAATCCACATCCATAAAGACAACCTAAAATACAATAATTTCGATAACCAAGTTTATTATCTAAATCACAAATATCAAATAACATCTTGATTTCATTTTCCCCAATTCCTTTAGGTAATCCTTTTTTTGTTTTTGGAGTATCTATTTCTTTAAAAAAATTATCACTTACTAATTCTTCCTTCATTAAATAATCATAAAAAGAGGATAAAGACGAAACATGTCTATGGATTGATGTAGGCTTTAAGCCTTCCCTAGACATATATGAAATATAATTTTGACAAACACGTGCTTTTCTAATAGAAAAAATGTCTTTAGCCATTCTTTCACTTTCAAGAAAACTAATAAATTCTAATATATCATTTTTATAACTAGTAATTGTATTATCAGAATATCCTTTTTCACTTGAAAGATAAACTAAAAAATCATTTAATGCCTCTAAATTAGTCATCTAATTTCTTTATCTCACTTTCCATTACCTTAATTGCTCTTTCACCATAAAGTCTTTTTCTATCTGCCTTCTTATGCGGAATATTTAAATCCTCAACAATACCAAAATTGGCACTCATAGGCTGAAAATTCTCGATTTCAGATGTTATGTATATACTTAATGAACCCATCATTGTAGTTTTAGGGAGAATAACTAATTCTTTTCCTCTTAAAAATCTATCCATATTTATTGCGGCATAAATACCAGAAGCAGCACTTTCAACATACCCCTCTACCCCTGATAATTGTCCTGCTATAAAAATATTAGGATATGCTTTTGTTTGAAATGTAGGATTTAATATCTTTGGAGCATTAATATAAGTATTTTTATGCATTCTTCCATATTTTGCAAATCTAACATTTTCTAAACCTGGTATCATGCTAAATACCCTTTTTTGTTCAGGAAACTTTAGATGAGTCTGGAATCCTACTAAATTATACATACTAGCTTCAGCATCATCTTGTCTTAATTGTACAACAGCATATGGTTTAGTGCCATCAGGCTTTTTTAAACCAACAGGCTTCATAGGCCCAAATGTCAAAGTCTTAATTCCTCTTTTAGCCATAACCTCAATAGGCATACAGCCTTCAAATACCTTAAGCTCAAAATCCTTAACCTCGGCACATTCAGCATTTATTAATTCATTATAAAATTTATTAAACTCTTCTTCAGTAAAAGGACAATTATAATAAGATGCTTCACCCTTATCATATCTTGATTTTAAATATACCTTATTATAATCAATACTATCAGCATATATAATCGGAGCTTGTGCATCAAAAAAATAAAAATCATCCATGCCAAATAATCTTTTTATTTCATCACATAATACACCACTAGTTAAAGGTCCTGTTGCGATAATTGTTGGAATATTAGTATCAATATGTGATACCTCTTCATTAATTATATTAACATTTGGCAATTCCTTTATTACCTTTGTAACATATTCACTATAGCCTTCTCTATCTACAGCAAGTGCCCCACCAGCAGCTACACTATGAAGTCTAGCAGCCTTAATAATTAAAGAATCTAACATCTCCATCTCTTTTTTCATGATTCCACATGCATTTTCTAATGAATCACTCTTTAAAGAATTAGAACAAACTAATTCACCAAACTTTTCAGTTTTATGAGCAGGAGTCATCTTAACTGGTCTCATCTCATATAAATTTATTTCATATCCACGCTTTGATAAATAATAGCAGGCCTCACAACCTGCAAGACCAGCACCAATAATATTAATTCTCATATTCTACCTATATTCTACAATTTCTTCTAATTTTTTTCTCTTATTGTGTACACCATTATTTTTAGGATAACCCATAGGAATAAGTGAATCTACAATATACTCATTACCTAATCCTAATATATTTTTAACTTTCTCTTCATCCATTGAGCAAACAATACATGTACCAATACCTAATGAAGTTGCTGCCAAAACCATTTGTGTTGTTACAATAGCACTATCAAATGTACCAAAATCTCTTTGGTCCTTATATCTATGCCAGCTTTCTTTAATATTATGTGCAACACATAAAATAGTCTTTGCACCAAAAGTATATTTTGTGGCACTTGAAAGCAGATTTAAAATTTCATCACTTTCAATAACAAATATTTTAAATGGCTGAAAATTAACTGCAGTTGGTGCTAAATTACCAGCCTCTAATATCTTATTTAATTCTTCTCTTGTTATTCTTTCCTCTTTGAATTCCCTACAAGAATATCTTTTATTGATTACCTCAAAATATTCCATAAACTAATCCTCAAATAAATCATGCTTTAATTCATTAATAAAAGTTCTTACAAATTCCTTTTTTTTATTCCAATAATATCTAGCAGTTTTTGTAACCATAAAATCTTGATTCAATATATGTCCAGAATGATTATCGATTTCTTCAAAAACCTCATTATATGAAATAGAATGCTTAGCTCCACGTGCCATTAAATCCCATGTCAATCCTAAAGCACCCTCTTCATCTAACAAATCTGCCTCAAGTAATAAAATCAATTCATTAGGTACATCTTTACTACTTAATAAACTTTTATCAGAATGATTAAAAATAACATATGACACCTTTTCAATAAAATCTTGATCAAAATTATGATGCTCAGCATATTCTCTAAACATAGCAGTACTTGCTATCGCATGCTCATCTTTACCTTGACTATATCCAATATCATGAAAAATAGCACTAGTGTATAATACATCCTTATCACATTCTAAATCATTTTCTATTCTTTTACACCAACCAAGTACTCTAGTAATATGTCTATATCTACTTCTAAAACTATGTCTAGACTTTTCTTGTCTTTCTTTATCATTTTCATATAATGCTTCCTTAACATAAGAAAGCATATCATCAAAATCTAATAACATACTACACCTCAATGCTAAATATTATTTACAATACCAACTAACTCATCACTATATTTTGAAACTAAATCATTATCCTTTGCCATAACTGATACTCTAATTAAATCCTCTGTACCTGATGCTCTAACAATTATTTTACAATCTCCATTAAGTTCTTTTTTTATACTATCAATTCTATCAAATAATGCTTTATTTCCTAAAACTTTACTCTTATCCTTAACTTTGATATTAACCATCTTATCAGCATACATTTTAACATCGTCTAACCAATCACTAAATGTTGTATTAGTTTCTGTTAAAATCTTAACAATCTCTTTAGCAACCAATACTCCATCTCCAGTATGAAAAATATATGGTAATATAATATGACCACTATTTTCTCCACCTACAGATAAATTGTTATCAAATAATGCTTTAACAATATACTTATCTCCAACATTAGTTTCAATTACATCAATACCAAAATTATTTAAAGATTTAATTAAACCTAGATTACTCATCATAGATAGAGCAATCTTACCATTATTTAGTTTATTCTTACTTTTTAGATATCTAGCTAATATATAAATTAGCATATCACCATCTATAGTATTTCCGTTCTTATCAATAGCGAGTACTCTATCTCCATCACCATCAAAAGCGAAACCTAAATCTGCTTTATTATCTATAACATTCTTCTTTAACAATTCTAAATGAGTAGAACCACAACCATTATTGATATTATATCCATCAGGTGTATTGCAAGTAATTACCAAATTAGTTGTAATATCATTAAATACCATACCTGCAGTTTCAAAAGTTGCACCATTAGCGCAATCTAAAACAATTCTTAAATTTGTTTTTACTAAATCCTTCTTAACAAATTCAACATATTCTTCTTTAGCATTTAAATCTACGGTATATTTACCGATCTCACCAGTATGTTTTTTAGGATTATCAATTGCATTTTCTACCTTTAATTCATCTTCTTCAGATAACTTTTTACCACATTTTAAAACCTTAATGCCATTATCAGTATATGGATTATGACTTGCTGTAATCATAACACCAGTCATTTTATGTGTATAAGAATAATATATTAATGCAGGCGTAGGTACAACTCCAATATACAATACATCTAATCCATTTGCCAATGCACCACAAGAAATAGCACTAGCAAGCATATCTTTAGATAATCTAGTGTCTGTTGCTAAAACAACCTTTTTATTACCAAGTTCTTTTAATGCGGCACCTAGCTTTGTAACCAAATCAACTGTCAACTTTTCGTTAGGTACTCCTCTAATACCATCAGTTCCAAAATACTTCATATTTATACCTTCTTATATCCGAATTTCTTAGCATATGCTTTTTTAGTAACTTGTTTACATCTTGCTATCGCAAAATCATCTTTTTCTAGACTATCAGTAATTGTTGATCCAGCCGCGATAAATGCGCCATCATCAAGTGTAATTGGGGCAATTAAATTAGAATTACATCCTATAAATACATTATCTCCAATCTTACACCTAAATTTATTCTTACCATCATAATTTACAGTAACAGTACCACATCCAAAATTAACTCCACTA
Organism: Acholeplasmatales bacterium; assembly: GCA_017542485.1. Taxonomy (GTDB): domain Bacteria; phylum Bacillota_I; class Bacilli_A; order Acholeplasmatales; family Anaeroplasmataceae; genus Anaeroplasma. The sequence continues at coordinate 58,887 of JAFXXC010000029.1, read as the reverse complement.
CCACAATCAGTATCACCAACATAAGTTAAATGTGAAACATTAGTCTTTCTTCCAATAGTAGAATTTTTTATCTCAACAAAATTACCAATTCTATCATTTTCTCCTATAGTTGTGTTCATTCTTAAATGAGTAAATGGTCCAACCTGTGCACCACTTAATACTTTTGAATCATAAACAACACTTTGTCTTACCAAAGCATTCTCTCCAACATAAGCATTTAATAATTCACTATATGGTCCAACAATAGCGCCCTTTTCAATTTTGCTATCACCTAAAATACTTGTTCCCTCTTTAATATAAGAACCAGATTCTAAAACAACATTTTTACCAATAATAACACTATTTTGATTTTCAATCCTAACACCATTTATCATATGCTTCTTATTTATAATTTTTCTAATTTCATCCTCAACAATAGACAATTCATAAAAATCATTAAACATATAAAACTTATTACTTAAAAAACATGAATTAGTATTACTACCAATAAGTTTATAAAAATCTTCATTAATTATTGAATTATCAACTACATATATACCAAGCTTACTACTATCCTTTGATACATAAGTAAACCCGAATTTTCTCATTTTATAATATTCAACAACTTCATCAATAGAACTATTGTCAATAAAATATACATTATTAGGAATAATAACTGTATATCCCTCACCTTGAATATTTTTTTTATCATAAATTACATTACCAAATTTACTACAAATATCAGATAATGTTTCACCTAATATTTTAATATCCTTAAATTCTTCAATTTTATTCTCAATTAATATGTAATTCATAATTAACCTCCAAAATAACTAAAGTTATTTTAACATATTTTTGCATAACATTATACTATATTTCAAAAAAATCACTATCTTCATCAGTTTCACTAACTTCAACATTAATACTATCACTCTTATGTTTATTCTTAATTACGCTCTTACCCTTATTAGTACTAATAATAGCTAATACAATTAAACCAACAGATAAAGCTGCCAATACTCCACCAGTAATAATTAATAATACCTTAAGCATAATATCTAATAAATTAAATAATATTAATAACATCATAAAATAACAAGGCATTTCAACCTTAAATCTTTCAAAATGATCTCTTGTTATAATTATTCTAATTGTCGGCATTATAAATAAAAATGAACCAAATATTATACACATTACACTATTATGCCAAAAAATAAACATTAAACTTAATATCTCAGCGCAGAAGCTTATAATGAATTCAACAACATTAACCTTAGAAAACCAAAAATTTTGAGCATAAATAATCATTGAATAAAAATTTAATACTGCAATAATAATACCAATAATTACACAGATAAAATCTGATATAAATTGGTATGCAAATATAGATAACAATATTAACAATACTCCACTAATGAAACTCAAAAATGACATTATCAAAGGCCACTTAGCATTATTATTCATTAAAACACCTCCTCGCATACTAATTATATTCTTCTTTAATCTCCAACAATTCAAAATATCTATTAGTTTTAATATCTATTTCTTCTTCTAATTTCTTCTTTTCATCCTCTAATTCCATAAGCTTATGATAATCAGTAGTAATACCTTTAATCTCTTCACTAATTAACTTAACCTTATTCTCCAAAACTGGAATTTCATTTTCTAAATTATTCAATTCATTTCTTAATCCAGCTGGCATTTTCTTTTTAACTCTAGTATCATTATTACTAGAATTATTATTCATTGGTTTAATACTTAAACTATCTAAATATTCGCTAAAAGAATCATTTGATTCATTAATATATTCATTATTAAAAATCAATAATTTATTACAAACCTTATCCAAAAAATACCTATCATGTGAAACAACCATTACAGGACCTTTAAAATTCATTAAATAATCCTCTAAAACCTCTAATGTATATAAATCTAAATCATTAGTTGGTTCATCAAATAATAACATATTTGGATTTTTAATTAGTACCTTAACTAATTGTAATCTTCTTTTTTCTCCACCAGATAACATCTTTACCTTAGAATACTGTAAATCTTTAGTAAATAAAAATCTTTCTAATAAAGATGATGCAGTAATAACACCATCTAAAGTTTCAATTAATGCTTGTTCATCTTTAATATAATCAATAACTCTAATTTCAGGATTAATAAGTTCCATATGCTGAGAAAAATATCCAATATTTAAAGTTTCTCCTAATATTAATTCACCACTATCTAATTGTTCTTCTTGAGTAATTATTTTAAATAATGTAGTCTTTCCACTACCATTATCACCAACTACTCCTACAATATCATTTCTATTTAAATCAAATGAAAAATCTTTAAATAAAACCTTATCAAATGCTTTAGAAGCATTCTTAAAAGATAATATCTTTTTACCTAAATATGTACTAACTGATGACAATTCATATTCCTTATGCTCATTAAACTTAATTTGACTTAGCTTTTCAAATCTTTCAATTCTACTCTTACTCTTAGTTCTTCTTGCCTCAACACCTCTATGAAGCCATTCTGTTTCAGATTTGATAATACTTTTAATCCTTTTTTGATATAATTCTTCATCAAGTAATCTTTTTTCCTTCAATTCAAAAAATAAATCATAATTAGCATCATACATATATACCTTACCATAATCTATTTCCATCATTCTATTACATATTCTTTGTAAAAAATATCTGTCATGGGTTACCATCAATAACCCTTTTTTCCATTTAATTAAATATTTTTCAAGCCACATAATAAGTTCATTATCCAAATGGTTAGTTGGTTCATCTAATAACAAAATATCACATGGTGTAACCAATACTTTAGCTATAGCTAATCTTTTTAATTCACCACCTGAAAAACCAATAGGTTTTATACTAGTATCACTAAATCCTAATTTAGTTAAAATTGAATTAGCTTCATATTCTTTAATTGGAAACTCTTTAGTAGAATCTTCCATTACAATATCAATCAATGATTTATCAGAATCAAATTTTGGATCTTGTGGCAAATAATTGATTCTCATACCACCAGATATAATAATCTCACCACTATTAGGTTTTTCCATTCCTAATATTAGTTTTAATGTGGTAGATTTTCCAGTACCATTGACACCGACAATACCAATTTTATCCTTATCCTCAATTGAAAAACTAGCAGAATCTAATATTTTTCTTTCTATATATTTAAATGAAACATTATCAAAAGTAATATTCATAAAATCACAACCTACTTTACAATTATATCATAAAAAACTACCATAAAAAAATAAAAAGTTCAATGCTTTTCACATTAAACTTAATTAACAAACTGGTGCCCGAAACAGGAATCGAACCTGCACTCCAAGGAACTAGATTCTAAGTCTAGCGCGTCTGCCAGTTCCGCCATTCGGGCATATGTTAGTTGCAAAAAGGCAACTGCAATAAGAATTATACCAAAATAATAATTATTGTCAATAAGATTTTTGTATAATTTGCCTTTGAATAAATCGTAAACATTCGATAACATGACAAAAAATGAAAAAAATAGTCGTATTTACCTATTATATATTTATAAGGATTATGAAATAATAAAAATATATTAAATATAATACTTAAGAAAGAGGCATAAAATGAAAAAAATATTACTAGGTAGTACATCTTTATTAGCATTATTTGGATTAGCTTCATGTGGAGCAAATGCAGGAACATCAACATCATCTATAGTTTCTACTTCTAATGTTAATACTTCTACATCAACAACAGAAGTTACAACTACAACTGGCACTACAACTAATCCTACTATAACAAGTACAACAGCACAAACAACTACTCCTACAACTACCACAACTACTACAACTACCACAACTACTACAGCAACTCAAATTGTTGTAAAAGATCAAATAGAAGTTGAACCTAATACATATACTAAAACTCAAACAACTGTTTTTATGGTTGGGGACTCAACAATGTGTAATTATTCCCCACTTGATTCATATTATTATCCTAGATATGGTTATGGAACTCAAATGAGTAACTATTTTGATACAAATTATGTAACATTCAACAATTTAGCATTATCTGGAAGAAGTTCAAAAAGTTTTTTATCAGAGTCAAATTATAATACGCTAAAAACATCTATTAAATCTGGAGATTATTTAATCATTGGTTGGGGACATAATGATGAGAAATATGGAACTAATACTTTTAGAAATGCCAATTATGGTTCAATTGATTTAGCACTAGCTGATGAAAACTCTTTTCAATACACTATTTATGATAAATATGTGAAACTTGCTATCGATAAGGGAGCATTCCCAATTTTAGTATCACCAATTGTAAGATTAGATTCTAAGAATGATTATTCCAAAAATAATGGTCACAATTATACACATGAGGATAAGGATACTGGTGTTAAAACATATTGTGGTGATTATAGAGCCGCAGTTGAGGCTGTCGCAACTAAATATGAAATTCCATTTGTAGATTTAACTACTATTACAAAGAATGAATATACAGCTTTAGGCTTTGATGAGGCAAAAAAATTCCATGCTATCACATCTGGAACTGATGATTCAGAGGGTGCTGATCCAAACTGGGATGCATTTGATGGAACACACATCAATTATTATGGTGCTAATTTTGTAGCATATGAATTCGCAAAGCACCTACAAAATACTAATTCAAATTTAAAATATTATGCTAAGAATGGTACTGAAAAACCAAAAGCTGATATTTTAGGAAAATATTCTGAATATAAATGGACTAGATATGAATCTCCAAATTTATCAAGCTATACACCAAGCGCTAATTTTGCAACAACTTCTCCTGATTGGTATGGTACTGCATTTGGTAATTTAAATGCTAAAAATACAAATGATTTCTTCGCAAAGGAAACTTCTACTGGCGTTTATGAGGTTGGTGCTTCAAATGATAAAGGTAAGATGGAATCAAAGGGCGATGGTTTCGCATTCTTATTTAGACAATTACCTGCTAATCAAAACTTTAAATTAAGTGCGAAAGTTACAGTATTAACAAAACCTAAAGATAATTCACAATCAGCATTCGGTTTAATGCTAAGAGATGATTGCTTTATAAATGTTACTGCAGCTAACCAAACATTAAATTCTAACTTTGGTGCTTGTGGATATTTAAAGGATAAAGCATTCTTCAGTAGATATAATCGTGCTATATCAACAGCTGGTTCTGCTACATTACTCGCTGATGTTAATCCAGGTACTGTATATTATTTATCATTAGAACAAAATGGTCAAAATATGATTTTCAAGGTTAAAATCGGTGATAGCGGAACTGAAATGACTCAAACATTTACTGATTATGCATTAACTGCTGTTGATGCTGATTATATTTATGCAGGATTTATGGCAACTAGAAACGCAAGTATTAGAGTTGAAAATATTCAATATGAGGATATGGGAACTAATACAGGTGCTTAATACAATAAAGATTGAACCAACTAATGTTGGTTCTTTTTTAATCTAGAAAAGAGATTTTATTTGTGATAGAATAAAAACTGATTTTTGTGAGGAATTATTATGAATGATTTTCTATTAGGAATGAAAAAGGGAATACCTGTAGCACTCGGTTATTTTGCCGTTTCTTTTTCATTTGGTGTAATGGCCGCAAAAGGTTTAACACCTCTTATGGCAACTATCATTTCTGCAACTAACCTTACATCGTCTGGTCAATATGCTGGAGCACAATTAATGATGAGAAGCGCATCATATATTGAAATTGTTCTAACAGTATTGTTAATAAATATAAGATATTCGTTGATGAGTATTTCATTATCACAAAGAATAGATCCAAATATGAAAATAGGAACAAAACTATTAATTGGATTTGGTATTACAGATGAGATATATGCATTAAGTATTACAAGTCCACATAAGCTCACCGCCAAATATATGTTTGGATTGATATCCTTACCTTTTTTAGGTTGGGTTTCAGGTACTGCAGTTGGAGCTTTTGGAGCACAATTTTTTAATGAAGATTTATTAAAGGCTATGGGTATAGCATTATATGCAATGTTTATAGCAATAATAATACCTGATGCTAGACGTTCAAAACCTATTCTACTTGTTATACTTATAGCATCAGCAATAAGTTGTGCATTTTATTATATTCCAGGTATTAAAGAAATTGGATTATGTTTCAAAATTATAATTGCGACAATTGTTGCAAGCCTAATCGGAGCTATATTTTTCCCAATTAATGATGAAGAAAAATCACCAAAACCTGATGAGGATGGTGATTTAAATGTATAATGTAATTTGTTTAATCATTATGGCATTAGTAACCTATATTCCAAGGGCGTTACCTCTTGCCTTATTCAATAAAAAAATTGAAAATAGATTTATTAAATCATTCTTATTCTATGTGCCATATGCCGTACTTGCAGCAATGACATTCCCATTCATTTTATATTTTGTAGATGAAATGTGGATTGCTGCTATAGGTACAGGAGTCGCCCTTATTCTTGCCTTCTTTAGGCAAAAACTAATTATAGTTGCGTTAATTTCTGTACTTGTAGTATTTATATTATTATTGATATTTTAAAAAAGGGTCGCGTGACCCTTTTTTACTTTATATCTATTCCTAATCTATGATTGTGTCTTAATTCTCTTAACTCTAATACAAGTTTTTCTGTCTTTTCCCAGCCTAGGCATGGATCAGTTATTGATTTACCATAAATACCACCATCAACTTTTTGACAACCATCTTCTAAATATGACTCAATCATTAATCCTTTTACATATTTTTTAATAATTGGATTGTGTCTTGTAGAATGTAATACTTCTTTTGCAATTCTTATTTGTTCTTCAAATTGCTTATTTGAATTTGCATGGTTACAATCAATAATAATTGCTGGATTTTGATATTTCTTTTCATCATACATAGATATTAATCTCATAATATCCTCGTAATGATAATTTGGTTGAGAATCACCATGTTTATTATTATATCCTCTTAATATTGCATGTGATAACTTATTACCAGATGTCTGAACTTCCCAACCACGATAAATAAATGTATGTGGATGTTCAGCTGCGTTAATTGAATTTAGCATAACCTTATAATCACCACTTGTAGGATTTTTCATTCCACAAGGAATATCAAGTCCAGAAGCAACTAGTCTATGTTCTTGGTTTTCAACTGATCTTGCGCCTACTGCAACATATGATAATACATCATATAAATATCTATAATTATCAGGATATAACATTTCATCAGCTGTTGAGAAACCAGTTTGTTTTAATACATCTAAATGTAATTGTCTTACTGCAATAACACCTTTAACCATATCAACTTCATTATTAGGATCTGGTTGATGTAACATTCCCTTATAACCTTCACCTGTAGTTCTTGGCTTATTAGTATAAACTCTAGGTATCATTAATATTTCATCAGAAACTTTATCTTGTAAAGTTCTTAATCTTTTACAATACTCAAGTACTGCATCCTCTCTATCAGCTGAACAAGGACCAATGATTAATAATAATCTATCATCCTCGCCTGTGAATATTTTTCTAATCTCCTCATCATTTTTAGCCTTAACTTTAGCAAACTCATCCTCCAAGGGATACATTTCCCTAATGTCCTTAGGTAATGCAACCTTCCTCTTGAAATTCATATTTGTACTCACTTATACTACCATCCTCTACATAACAATTGAATAGTCATGCATCTATAATTATATAAAACCATATTAAAAAAATCTATTATTTTTTTACAAAATATTAACTTCTTCAATTATCTTTTTCATTCTTTGTGCAGCCGCATCATTATTCTTCTTTATTACTTTGTTTTTATGTTTATTACTAAAAATATATATAACACCAGGAAGAATACCTAACAATAACAAAAAGAATATCGCAGGTTTAAATGGTTTAACAGGTTTCTTAATAGAATCTCTTAATCTAAAATACTCATTTTCAAGTTCATTAATCTCTCTATAATGGAACATTCCTCTACTTCTTGTTAGAGTATATACGACCTTAATTCCATAAAGAGATGATTGAGTATTATATCCAACTTCTTCTTTTTTTATTATTTTCCATCTAAAATTTACTAATATTTCTATTAAATCTAGATCAATCTCTTCTCTTGTTTCAATATCCATTCCCATGATAAACACCTACCTTTAGTCAATTATAACATATTAAAAATAAGTAATAAATATTTTAAATATCAAAAAAAAGATATGAGCATAGCCCATATCGATTTTTAAATCATATTTAAATTACTTAATATTAGCAATTCTTACTGTATCACGAGCAATCATAACTTCCTCGTTAGTAGGAATAATCCATACTTGAATCTTAGAATCTGGAGTAGAAATGATTCTTTCGTCAGAGAATGTATCATTTAATTTTTCATCAAGCTTAACACCTAATACACCTAAACGATCGCAAATATTCTTTCTTAAATGCTTTAAGTTTTCACCCATACCAGCAGTGAAGGCAATTACATCACAACCACCCATATATACATAATAAGCAGCGATATAATCAACAATTCTCTTAGCTTGAACATCAAATGTTAATTTACATCTATGATCACCAGCATTCATACCAGCTGTAACATCACGTGCATCATTTGAACGACCAGACATACCTAAATAACCAGACTTCTTATTTAAGATATTTACAACTTCAGCAGCTGTCTTATTTTCTTTTTCACAAATATAAGAAACTACAGTTGGATCCAAACTACCAGATCTAGTTCCCATAGGAATACCCTCAAGTGGTGTTAAACCCATAGATGTATCCTTACACTTACCACCATCAACAGCACTAATTGAAGCACCATTACCTAAGTGACAAACGATAGTCTTTGTTTCAGAAAGTGGCTTGCCAATTAATTCAGCAGCTCTTTGTGATACGAACTTGTGAGATGTACCATGAGCACCATATTTTCTAATACCATACTTTTCATACCACTCATATGGTGTAGCATACATATATGCTTCTTCAGGCATTGTTTGATGGAATACTGTATCAAATACAACAACCTCTGGAACATTTGGAAGTGCCTTTTGGAATGCCTTAATACCAATAATATGAGCAGGATTGTGAAGTGGAGCTAAATCAGCCAAATCCTGAATCTTTTGGATAACTCTGTCATCAACTAATGAAGAATCCTTAAAGAATTCACCACCTTGAACAACTCTATGTCCAACACCTGAAATTTCATCAAGTGATTTTACAATTCCCTTTTCAACTAAAGTCTTTAATAATAATTCTACACCCTCTGCATGTGTAGGTAAAACTGGATGAGTTTCTTCCTTCTTACCATTATACTTTAGAGTAAAAATACCCTCAGCTAATCCAATTCTTTCCATTACTCCTGATGCGATAACAACTTCTTGTGGCATTTCAAGTAATTGGAACTTGATTGATGAGCTACCAGCATTAACTGCCATAATTTTTGCCATAATTTCTTCCTCTTTTCATTTATTTATTATTTATTTTTTTCAAACCACGCTTCTATATCAATTAAGGATTCATTAAATTCCTTAACATCTGTAAAGCTTGGTAGTTTGACCATAAAGCATTTCTTGTCCTCAACACTTTTCTTAAGGACTAATATAATTTTAGGCTTAGAAGATTTAAATATATTATCTGGTAATTCTACTATACCTATAATAGTCATCTTCTTTAATAAATCCTTTTTAAATTCTTGATTCTTATCATAATCGAAAAAATCATTTTCAACTATTCCAATCATCGCTCCATTATCTTTTAAATAATCAGCATAATGAAGTATTGCTTGATATGGAAAATATCCATTATCATTATTCTCACAATGTGGCATATCAAATGTTACTACATCAACATTACTTAAATATAATGACATAGTATCTTGTAAATAAATTTCAGTATCAATACCAACTAAATCAGATTGTAATTTAGTTAGTTTTGTCATCCATAAATCATTATCACAAGCAATTAAATTAACTTCTTTATCTAAATGATTAGCAATTGTAATTAATAAATTACCTGTTCCACATAATGGATCCGCGATACTAATTTCTTTATTGGTATTAAGTTTAGTAATCAAATATGTAATAAATATGCCAAGAGTATCAGGTGTAGTATTACCATTTGGAATACCCATTTCTTTAAATCCTCTTAATATAATAGATTGCATAGCCTTTCTAACATCCTCAACTGAAAAATCAACATCAGCTATTTTTTCATACACCTTATCCAATTTAGCAACTACTTCATCATCTAAATCTATAGTTACCTCTCCAGCTAAGATATTATTAACTGTCATTTCAATTAATTCAAAATATGGTCTATGTAATTCTTCATATAATATGTTATTTGATTCATCTAAACAATCATAAAATAATTCAAGATTGTCCAATTTAACATCTTGCACTTATACCACCTTGTTAATTATAACAAATTTACAAATTATTGTAAATAACGCTAACAATTATAAAAACTCTTTCATTATTAGTATATCTTTATTCATTTTCTATTTTATTTAACAAAGTAGACAATAATTCTTTTGGACTATCATATGTTCTATCAATAAGTTTCAATAATTCATTTTTATCTCTAAATCCATAAGATACAATCATACCAATACATCCTGAATTATTTATAGTTTTTATATCAACATCACTATCACCTATATAAATAGTATTTTCTATTCTAACATTTAATCTTTCAGAAGCGTATTTTATAATTGTAGGATCCGGTTTTTTAGGCATTCCCATTCCATCACCTAAAACAATATCAAAATAACCTTCAAAATGAGAATCAATTAATATACTTGTTGCATAAATTGCCTTATTTGATACTACTCCCATTTTTATTTTTTTACTTTTAAGATAATCTAACACATCATATATACCATCATAAGGTTTTGTTTTATTATTACAATTATCCTTATAATATAATTTAAATCTATCACTAATCTCTTCTATATGAGTCAAATCATGATTTACACTTCTCTCAATAAAATTTCTAATACCATTTCCAATCATCATTCTTGTATCAGAAATAGTATTTGGCTTATAGCCATATTCACACTTAGCATAATTAACCGCGTCAGTCAAATCCGCAAGTGTATCAAGTATAGTCCCATCCAAGTCGAATAAAATTGCATCAATCATATAATTCACCACCAATAATTGAATAATATTCACATAAATTATAACACATTACAGAAATTTCATAAATTTATAATGAAAAATTCGGCATTTTACGTATTTTAAAGAAGATTATTTTAATTTTTATCGTTTTTTTAAATTTTCTATAAAAATATATTCACTTTCTTGAATTTTTGTGATATACTTTTATCAGCTTGTGCAAGGACGCACAAAAAATTTTATTGATGAGAGGTATTTTTAAAAATGTTTAAAACAGAGTACGCAAAGAATGTTTACGCAGAATTAGAAAAGAAGAATGCCGGCGAAAAGGAATTCTTACAAGCTGCAAAGGAAATTACTGAATCAATTGAAGACTACATTGCAAAGAATCCTAAAATGCAAGAACAAAAGATTCTTGAAAGATTCTTAGAGCCTGAAAGATTCGTTCAGTTCAAGGTAGTTTGGGTTGACGATAAGGGTCAATTCCAAGTAAATCGTGGTTTTAGAGTACAATACAATAGTGCTATTGGACCTTACAAGGGTGGTTTAAGATTACATCCAAGCGTTAATGCTTCAATTATTAAGTTCTTAGGTCTTGAACAAGTATTAAAGAACTCACTTACTACATTACCTATGGGTGGTGGTAAGGGTGGATCTGATTTCGACCCTAAGGGAAAGAGCGATAACGAAGTTATGAGATTCTGCCAATCATTCATGACTGAATTATATCGTCATATCGGCCCTGATACAGATGTTCCAGCTGGTGATATCGGTGTTGGTGGTAGAGAAATTGGTTATCTTTTTGGTCAATACAAGAGAATTCGTGATGAATTCACTGGTGTATTAACTGGTAAAGGTTTAACTTATGGTGGTTCTTTAGCTAGAACTCAAGCTACAGGTTATGGTCTATGCTACTATGCTCAAGAAGCTTTAAAGGCTTTAAAGAACACTTCTTTCGAAGGCAAGACAGTTGTAATTTCTGGTTCTGGTAATGTTGCAATTTACGCTACTGAAAAGGCTACTCAATTAGGTGCTAAGGTAGTTGCGTTATCTGATTCAAATGGATATATTTATGATAAGAATGGTATCAACCTTGATGTTGTAAAGCAAATTAAAGAGGTTGAACGTGGTAGAATTAAGGAATATGTAAATAGAGTAAATGGCGCTGAATATCATGATGGTTGTCGTGGTATCTGGACTATTAAGTGTGATATCGCTATGCCTTGTGCTACTCAAAATGAACTTAACCTTGATGAGGTAAAGACATTAGTTAAGAATGGTTGTATCGCAGTATGTGAAGGTGCTAACATGCCAACTGAATTAGAGGCTGCTAAGTACTTAATCGCTAACAAGGTTATCTTCACTCCTGCTAAGGCTTCTAACGCTGGTGGTGTTGCTACATCAGGTCTTGAAATGAGTCAAAATTCATTAAGACTTTCTTGGTCTTTTGAAGAAGTTGATGAAAAATTACATGGTATTATGGTTAATATCTTCAACGCATCTTATAAAGAGGCTGTTGAATCTGGTAATCCATTCGACTTATTAACTGGTGCTAACGTAGCCGGATTCAAGAAGGTTGCTGAAGCAATGATGGCTCAAGCTATCTAGTAGATTATTAAGGGGACTTCGGTCTCCTTTTTATTTTTTAAAATTAAAAAAAGATGGATTATTTTAATTTTAATCCATCCTTAAATGCATTACCTACTACTTCTTTTACTAGTAGGTATTTATTATTTACTGGGTCAAATGATATAGCTTCTAATTTAGAAGGATCGATCTTACCATTTGTTAAAATAGACTCATCTACTGAAACATTAATAATCTTACCGACCAATCTTAAATCATCGCCTAAAGATACCATCTCACATTCAAATGTTAAAGGATATTCAGTAAATAAAGGTGCGTTAACAAATTCACTTTTTACGTCATGTAAATTTGCTTTTTTCATTTTATCAGGATCATCAGATCCTGATACTATTCCAACAAAATCAGATACAGTAACTGTACTTAAAGTCGCAATACTTACTGTAAAAGCTTTATTTATTCTTAGATTTTCTGTAGTCTTATGTTCACTTAAATTTATCTCAAGCTTATCATAATCATAAATACCACCCCATGCTGCGTTCATAGCATTTGGCTTATTATTTTCATCATAAGTTCCAATTATTAATACTGGTTCTGGATAAATCCAAGGCTTAGAACCAAAATTTTTTCTCATAAATTACCTCTTTTTCAATTCATCAAATACGTCATTCCAGCTAACATTTTTAACTTGCATTTCTACAGTTAAATGATAAATAAGATCTGCTATTTCACCAACAATCTCATCATGCTTACCATCTTTACATGCAATAACAGTCTCTGTTGCTTCTTCTCCGACTTTCTTTAATATCTTATTCTCGCCTTTATCAATTAAATAATTAGTATATGAGCCTTCAACAGGATTTTTAATTCTATTCCCAATTGTTCCTTCAAGATTAATTAATTCATTATCACTATTTGCACTCTTAGTTCTATTTGTAATGAATAAATTTTCATCCTCTAAATCTCTATAAAAACATACTTGATTACCAGTGTGACAACTTATTCCACCCTTTTGTTCAACTTGGAATAATAATGCATCACCATCACAATCAATAGAAGCTCCACGCATATATTGATAATATCCAGATGTTTCACCCTTAACCCAAAGTGACTTTCTAGAACGAGAATAATAAGTCATTTCTTTTGTATCAAGTGTACGAATTAACGCTTCTTTATTCATATAAGCTACCATTCTAATCTTTTTAGCATGATAATCTTGAATAACACATACAACTAATCCATTTTCATCAAATTTTACTGCATCAATAAATTCTTGTTTTTTCATAGTCTAACATCTACTCCCTTATCCTTTAGATATTCCTTTAAATCTTTAATTTCTAATTCCTTATAATGGAAAAGACTAGCAGCTAAAGCTGCACTAGCTTTAGTTTCATTAAAGCAATTATAAAAATCCTCTTTAGATCCAGCACCACCTGAGGCAATTACAGGAATCTTTACTGCTTCACTTACTAATTTAGTTAAATTAAGCTCATAGCCTTTCTTAACACCATCTGTATCCATACTAGTTAATAATATTTCACCAGCGCCTAATTCTTCAACCTTCTTTGCCCACTCGATAGCGTCTAGTCCAGTAGGTATTCTACCTCCATGGATATAAACCTCATAAAATTTTCCATTAAATTTAGCATCTATAGCCACAACAATACATTGTGAACCATATTTGTGAGCACCTTCACTAATTAAATTAGGATTCTTAACAGCACTTGAATTAATAGATACCTTATCCGCACCAGCCATTAACAAATTATGAATATCCTCAATTGTATTAATTCCTCCACCAACAGTCAAAGGAATAAATACAACCTCTGCAGTCTTTTTAACAACATCTAAAATAATTCCTCGCTTTTCATGTGATGCAGTAATATCTAAAAATACAACCTCATCAGCTAAACTATCAGAATATCCTTTAGCTATAAGAACTGGATCTCCAGCATCTCTTAAACCTATAAAATTTACACCTTTAACTACTCTTCCTTCTTTAACATCTAAACAAGGAATTATTCTTTTACATAGCATAAATTAGTCCTCAAATTCTTTTATTGCAATTTCTAAATTAATATCTCCATTATAAATTGACTTACCTAAAATAATACCAAAACAGCCAATTTCTTTCGCATTCTTAATATCATCAAGTGACTTTGCTCCACCTGATGCGATAATATTAAGACCAGTATCTACCATTAATTTAGTTTCTTTAACATTAATACCCTCTAAAGTACCATCCTTAGATATATCAGTAAAAATAATATTTTTTACTCCAATACTCTTTAATTTATTGGCAAAATCAACTGCGTTAATATCAGTCATATCTAGCCAACCATGAGTAGAAATTAACATATTTCTAGAATCAATTCCAATAACAATTTTATCACTGCCATATTTATCTATAGCTTCCTTAACGAAATCTAAATCTAATGCCTTACTACCAATGATAACTCTATTTAAGCCCATCTTAAGTAATTCATCAATTTGTTCAATTGTTCTTATTCCTCCACCTAATTCTAGATTAATATCTACGTTATCAATAATCTCTTTTACTGCATTTAAATTTAGTGAATTACCAGCCTTTGCTCCATCTAAATCAACCAAATGTAAAAATGAAGCCCCCATAGCCTTCCATCTTTTAGCAACCTCCAAAGGATTACCATAATCAGTTACTTGATTATAATCACCCTTATAAAGTCTAACAGCTTTTCCATTATGTAAATCAATTGCAGGATATAATTTCACTATAATTCACCAAATTTCTTTAAAATACTTAAACCAACATCTCCAGATTTTTCTGGATGGAATTGACATGCAAACAAATTGCCACGTCTTACTGCACTAGGATATATAACACCAGCATATTCTGTATAACTAATTACATCCATAGGATCATAATTAGATAAATAATATGAATGGACAAAATAACAATCCTTATTATCCAATCCTTCTAATATAATTGAATCATTCACAACCTTAATTTGATTCCATCCTATTTCAGGAACTAGTGCCTTCTCATCATCAAATCTCACAAAATCGCCCTTTAAAATACTAAGTCCCTTATGTGTACCATATTCAAAGCTTCTTTCAAATAACATTTGCATACCGACACAAATACCTAAAATAGGTGTGTTTTTCTTAATTAATTCATCTATTACCTTATCAAAACCAAAACTAATAAATGTATTCATCGCATCACTAAATGCCCCAACACCTGGTAATATAACCTTATCTGCATTTAATATAACATCTTTATCTCTAGTTATAACTGATTCAATTTTTAAATAATCAAAGGCATTTTTTACACTGCCTAAATTACCAATACCATAATCAATTATCGCAATCATTAAATAACACCCTTTGTAGATAAACTTCCCTTAATAGAACTATCTATTTTTACTGCTTCCTTTAAGCACTTAGCCATAGACTTAAACATTGCCTCAATAATATGATGTGCATTATATCCTCTTAATATAACAAAATGTAAATTAATCTTGGCATTATCAGCGAAGCTTCTAAAAAATTCATCTGTACATTCAGTTTCAAAATCTCCACACTTCAATGTATCAAAACGACAATTAGATTCATAATAGCTTCTTCCACATAAATCAACAGCACACATAACTAATGCATCATCCATAGGAATAGTGAATGAATAATATCTAGAAATACCATCTTTAGATACCAATGCTTTATTAAAACAATCACCTAAAACAATACCAATATCCTCAACAGTATGATGACAATCAACATCCAAATCACCCTTACATTTTACATCAATATCAAATGATGAATGTTTTGATAATGCCTCTAGCATATGATTAAAAAATCCTATACCACTATCAATATTATATTTACCCTCACCATCAAGGTTTAATTTAACAAAAATATCTGTTTCCTTTGTTTTTCTTTTTAATTCTGCTTCGCGCATTTTAACACCTCGATTAATGTATCATTTTCTTTTTGACTACCAACAGTAATACGATATGTATTCTCTTTAAATTTACGGATATATATCTTATTTTCTAATAAAATATCAAAATATTTATCATTCATTATTACAAATATAAAATTAGCCTTAGATGGATATACTTTAAATCCTAAATTCAATAAATTGTTATATAATCTTTCTCTTTCAGAAATAATTAAATCAATTTGTACTTTATATAAATTGAAATGATCATTAGCTATTCTTGCCATTATTTGTGACATAGTAGTAACTGAATATGGTGCTTTAATAGAATTAATCATATCAATATTAAAATCACGACTTATTGCATAACCACATCTAATAGAAGGTAAGCTCATTGCCTTAGAAAATGTTCTAAATGAAATAACATTATCATATTCTAATGCAATATTAGTATAATCATATCCACTAAAATCAATATAAGCTAAATCAAGTAATACTAATCCACTTGTTGTCTCAATTATTCTTCTTACATCTTTCTCACTTAAAAATCCACCAGTAGGATTATTAGGTAAACAGATTAATACTAATTTTGGATTATTATTCTTAATTGATGAAATCATATCATCAACATTAAATTTAAAATCATCACCATATACTCCAACAAATTCTCCACCTACAAGCTCAGTAAATACCTTATACATAGAAAATGACGGAGAAAATGAAACAACCTTATCACCATTATCAATTACTGCTCTAAATACACAATCCAATAATTCATCAGATCCAACACCAATAGTAACATTATTATCATTAACATTAAATCTTTTAGCAATAGAATGACATAATTCTCTTTCATCCATATCAGGATAACGATTAAATTCTATTTTCTCTACTTCTTTTTTAAATTCTTCAATAATTACCTTTGGTGGATTATAAGGAGATTCATTCGCATTAAGAATAATACCATCAGTTATTAAGCTAGAATGATATGGTTTTAATCCCTTAAAACTATTCTTAATATACTTCATAATTACTCCTTTCTAACATATGCAGATAATGCATGCATTGTTAAACCTTCACATTTAGCAAATTCATTAACATCATCAACTAATGCATTAACACTTTCTTTACTAAATTCTATTAATGATGACTTCTTAATAAAATCATCAACACCTAATGGTGAAAAGAATCTAGCAGTACCACATGTAGGCAATACATGATTAGGTCCAGCCATATAATCACCAAATGCTTCAGCTGAATAGTGTCCAATAAATATCGCACCAGCATTATCAATTTTATTTACAATATCCCTCGCATTATCTAATGCTAATTCTAAATGCTCAGGAGCTAATCTATTAGTATAGCTAATTGCTTCATCGATATCCTTACATACAATAATCTTTGATGTATTAGTTAACGATTTTTCTAATATTTCTTTTCTTGAAGCACTATTAGTATACTCAATCATCTTTTCTTTAATCTTAACAGCCTTATCATAATCTGTAATAAATAATGTTGATGAGGCAATTTCATCATGTTCTGCTTGTCCGAGCATATCCGCAGCTACATAATTAATATTACATGTCCTATCTGCTATAATTGCAATCTCAGAAGGACCAGCAATTGAATCAATGCCAACTAATCCAAAAACTTCCTTCTTTGCTAAAGCAACATAAATATTGCCAGGCCCAACAATCTTATCTACCTGTGGAATAGACTTAGTACCATACGCTAACGCAGCTATCGCCTGAGCTCCACCAACCTTATACATATGTGTAACACCACATACATAAGCTGAAGCTAAAACTAAAGGATTTATATAACCCTTTACTGCAGGTGTAACCATAATAATCTCTTTAACTCCCGCAACCTTAGCAGGTAAAATATTCATCATAACACTTGATGGATAAGCGGCCTTACCACCTGGAACATATACTCCAACACGCTTAAGTGGTGTAATCTTTTGACCAAGCTTAGCCCCAATAGAATCTTGGTATTCCCAAGTAGTACGTAATTGATGCTCGTGATATGAATAAATTCTTTCTTTACTTTTTAATAATACATTTTGTAATTCTTTTGATAATCCTAAAAATGCTTCTTCCATTAATTTATGATCAACTTCAATATTCTTAATATCAAAATTAGGATCATCAAATCTCTTAGTATAATCCTCTAATGCTTTATCACCATTAATAGCAATATCATTAACAATACCCTTAACGACATCAGAATACTTTCCACTATTAACAGCTCCACGAGTTTTTAAAACATCAAAATATAATTCTATATCCTTTTTATCACGAACAATCTCAATCATAATTATCTCTCCTTAAGAATTCTTGAAAATCCTGAAATAATATCAGAAATCTCATCATATTTTGTCTTCAAGCTTGCATTATTACAAATAAGTCTTGCACTTAACTCAACAATAGTAGTTACAGGTTGCAACCCATTTTCCTTTAATGTTCTTCCAGACTCAACAATATCTACAATACAATCTGATAAACCAACAATTGGTGCTAATTCAACAGATCCATTTAATTTAATAATAGTTACATTTTGATTTTTTGAATCAAAATATCCTTTAGCAATATGTGGATACTTAGTAGCGACTCTTAAATTAGTTTTATACTTATAAGAATCTCCATCTTCTACCTTTGCACATACACACATTCTACATTTACCAAAGCCTAAATCCAGAACCTCAGTCAAATCTCTATTTTCTTCTAAAATAGTATCCTTACCAACAACGCCAATATCGGCAACACCTGATTCTACGAATGTAGGCACATCAGATGGTTTTGCCAAAAAGAATCTAAATTCACCTGATTCAATAACTAATCTTCTATCATCACTATCGATATTGATATCACATAAATTCAATTTTCTTAACATATCAAATATCTTATCGGCAAGTCTACCCTTTGATAAAGCGAAGGTCAACATATTACATAACCTCCTTTATATTCATCTTATTATTCTTATATTCAATAATCTTAGTATATCCATTATCTTTAGCATAACTATTAGCTAATTCATAATTATCAAAATCCATCTCATTAACAATAATTCCATCTTTTCTAAAACTATCATTATTTTTTAATGCATATATAAAACTATCTTTATCACTAATAGCTAAATACTTCTCATTCTTTAATGTAATTAATTTATTATTAATAACATAATCAGTTAAAATATCAATATCAATACCAAAACCAACATCACATAAATCTTTACCAAATTCCTTAAATAAAAAATCACATCTTCCGCCATTAACAACATATCTAACTACATTATCGATATAAATATTAAATATAATTCCAGTATAATAATCCTGATAAGAATAAATACTAAAATCAAATATTATATTCTCAACACCTAATTCCTTTAAACTATTAAATATATTCTTTAAATATACTAATACCTCATAAGACTTATAGCCCTTTAACTTATTCATTAAAGAATCAATAAACTTAAGTCTACCACCCTTTAACATAAGCTCAAATATTAATTCACTCTTATCACTATCTAAATTCTTATCAAGAATACTTCTTAATGTAACATAATCATTAATCTCTATAGTATGATATATTTCCTTTTTAACATCTTCACTAATCTTAAAATCATCCATCAAAGTTTTTAAAAATAATGAACTACCAATATTAATAGTAAACTTATTGCAATTACAACTCTTTAACACTTGATTAGCTAAATATATAATCTCAATATCACTATTAATACTATCATCACCAATTAACTCGACACCACTTTGTAAAAATTGATGTGTCTTACCTTGATACAATCTTGGATATCTAAAAGTATCAGCACTATAACAATACTTAAAACAATCACCCTTTAATGAATTATTAGTAGACACAAATCTAGCAATACTTCTTGTCATATCATTACATAAAGCTAATACTTCACCCTGTCTATTAATCAAATTATATAAATCAGGCTTTTGTCCTTTATCAGAATATACATCAATATATTCTAATCCAGGTGTTTTAATCAATTCATAACCATATAACTTAAAAGAATTTAATATTCTATTTTCTAATTCCTTCTTTATTAATATTTCTTCACCATAAATATCTCTAAACCCATCTGAAATATGTAATTTATAATCCTTCATTTTACATACCCCCTTAAATAAAATATTTTTAATATTTTACCATAAATCAATTTAAAATACTATAAAATTCATAATTCATCACCAATTATTAGCACAATTTCAATAATTTTAATCAAAAATATAAGGACTACTACTGTAGTCCTAACAAAATATAATTATAAATTCTTCAAAATAAACTCAATCATCTTATCATTAATATACTTTGAACTCTTTAAAAAAGGATAAATAACATTATGAACATGGGTAACACCCTTAGCCTTTTCTGTTATCTCAACATACTCATAATCATCTCTTTTTTTCATATCTTCCTTTAATTTCAAACTTTCAAATCTAATAAAATCATTATAACAAGTAGAATGAAAAATTGGTAACCTTAAATCCTTATAATAAGTCTTAGGTGATATTAATTCAAAAGAGCTCTTATCACTATAATTAGGTCCAAACATTCTCTTCATACCACCCTTAGTTAACATATTTAAATTACATACATTACCAAAATCATATACAGGACAAGATACCAATGTACAAATAGGCATAATATCAGGCAATGTAATACCAATACGTCTTTGAATATCATGATTAATTAATGCCTCGCTAAACAATAACGCAAAATGTCCTCCAGCACTATCACCAGCTAACACAAATTTATCATTTTCTAATCCATATTCATTAAGCCTATCAAATAAATGCTTAAAATTTAATTCCAAATCTTTAATTAAATCAATAGTATTCTTATTACCATCATTAGGCTCATAATCAAGTAATACTACATCAAAACCTTCTTTTAAAAATTCAGTAGCGAAATAATAATTCTCTCTATGATCTCCAAACATATACGCTCCACCATGAATATTTAATATACAACAATTTTTTCTATTTTCTTTTGCCTTATAAACATCATATGTATGGCATATATTATTATCATCAATATATGGAATATTCAATTTTTCATCATAAATACCATGTTCTGGAGAAAACTTTTTTCTTCTTTTAACATCATTATTTACATTCTTCATAATAAGATTAATAGCTAATACACCAAATCTCATAAAACCACCACCGAATATCTCTATAATTAATTTTAACCCATAAAAATATTCATGTCAATTTATCAAAAATAAAATGGTGAATAATCACCATTTATAAAATATTCTTTACTTCATCTAAACTACTAATAACATAATCTTGTTTAATATATAAATTAGTACTATTATCTCTATTCAAATAAATGGTCTTAATACCACAATTAATACCACCTAAAATATCAGAATCTAATCTATCACCAATAATAATATATTCACTTCTATCATTATCAATCTTATTAAAAATATATTCAAAAAATTCCTTATCAGGCTTATTATACCCAACATTCTCTGAAACAAAATAATCCTTAAAATAATTATCAATTCCAGCAATTTTCATTCTCTCTAATTGTACTAATGTCATTCCATTACTAGCGACATACAATTCATATTTAGGATATAAATAATTTAAGAATCCCTTAACATCACTAAATAAATCTGCTTGATATTTTAATTTATTAATATAATATTTATCAGATTCAATAATATCTCCATCGACATCTAAATATTCATAAATAGCTTTAAATCTCATAAAATGAAATTCATCTCTACTCATATTACCATTCTTATATTCATTAAAATAAAACTCATTTACTCTAGAAAATTCATTAACATCAGCCTCATTAACATCATAATTAATAAATCTCTTTATAGTATCAATAAAAGCATTCTTCTCACCTAATTTAAAATCAAGTAATGTTCCATCTAAATCAATCAAAATATATTTCATTATTCAAACTCCAACTTTAAATCTACTAATCCTTCATAAAAATCATCCTCATGGGTAACTAATATAACAGAACCAGGAAATTTATCTATCGCATCCCATAATTCACTTTTAGATAAAATATCTAAATGATTAGTAGGCTCATCAAATATTAATATATTACTTTTTTTCATAGTCATTAAAGCAAGTCTAACCTTAGTTTGTTGCCCACCTGACAATTCAACCATTCTCTTAGTAGAAAGCTCGCCCTTAATACCAACCGTTGCTAAAACACTTCTAATTTCTTCATTAGTCTTTAAATGATAAAAATACCTAATATATTCAATAGGTGTAACTATATTATCAAATACCTCTTCTTGACTAAAATAATTCAAATCAGCACTATTATTCCATTTAAATTCACCACCAAGTGGCTCAATAATCCCCATAATAGTTTTTATAATAGTTGATTTACCAACACCATTTTTACCTAAAATTACAACCTTTTGATTATGCTTAAGTAAAAAATTTAAATCCTCTAAAACAACCTTATCGCCATAACCAACACTTAAATTATCAAGCTTTAATACTTCCTGTCCTAAATCCTTAGAAAAAGGAAATTTAATATGCATAGGCTCATGATTCTTAGGCTTTTCTAATACTTCTAATCTTTCAAGCATCTTTCTTCTTGATTTAGCTTGTTTAGTTGTTGTGGCTCTAACAATATTTTTTTGAATAAATTCATTAGTCTTTTTAATAAATGCTTGTTGAGAAACATATGCTTTCTTATATTGTTCTTCTCTTATTTCTTTTTCAATCAAAAACATCTCATAAGGCATATTATATCTAGTTAATTTCTTATTAGATAAATTATATACAACCTTACCAATAGCTTTTAAAAATTCCTCATCATGGCTAATTACAACAAAAGCTTTATCAAAATCATTTAAGAATTTCATAAGCCATTCAATATGTGCTCTATCCAAAAAATTAGTAGGCTCATCCATTAATAAAACATCAGGTGATTCTAATAATAATTTAGCTAAAAATACCTTAGCACGAGAACCTCCACTTAAATTTTTAAGTGGCATATTTAAATCATATTCATTAAGTCCTAATCCATTAATCATATTACTTAATGTAGAATTAATCCAATAATAATTATTCTTATCTAATTCATCTTGTATACTTTGTGCATAATTTAAATATTTTTCATATTGTGATTCATCTACTTCACATAACTTCTCATAATATGAATTCATCAACTTTTCTTTTTCAAATAATGGCTTAAATACATCGACAATATAATCATAAATAGAAATATCAGTACTAACCTTTAAATGCTGATCCAAATAACCATATTTGATATTATTCATCCAAATAACACTACCACTATCAGGTATTAAATTTTTACACATCAAATTCATTAATGTTGATTTACCACACCCATTATCACCAACAAGTACAATATGCTCATGTGGTAATATTCTAAAATCAACATCATTAAATAAATTCTCTGTTGTATATTTAAACCTTAATTTTTCAATATCTAAAAGTCCCATTAACATCAATCCTTAAAATTTTTTACCTTACGTTTAAGTAAACTATATAATTCTTCATTTAAATCAGTATTCAAAAAGAAAAGTGCTTGTTGTCTATTAATATATAAAAATGTATAATTTTTACTTTTTTTACCATTTATGAATTGGTCATATGTTAATACCATATGCTGATCTAAATTTTTAGCATTCGTATCTAAGATAACCTCATCATCATAAAATGTATATTTATATTCAGTATCCTTATAATCCTTTTTATTAATATTTATAAATGTATAAGCATACATTCCCCACATTAATAAAACAACTACTAAAATAAATATACCAGAAAATAATATTGTCATATTATTGTCATAAGAAAATGATAATCCAACTAAAGAGCCACCCAATGCCACAAAGATTAAAGACATAATTATATACATTATTAAAATTCTACTTTTAACTAATTCCTTTGCGGCAACTTTAATTTCATCAGAATGATATGTTCTACTGTTTTCTAAAATAATTTTCTTTTCCATAACATACCTCAATAACCGATAAAATGGTCTGGAAAATCCAGGCCATTTTAAACTAATTTAATTCTTCATTATGTTTTTTAATAATATTAATAAATTCATCAATTGATACAGTTACTTGATTTTGTTCACCATATTTTCTATAAGTTACTGTATTATTTTCAACTTCCTTATCACCAATTACTAATTGATATGGAATCTTCTTCATTTGTGCTTCTCTAATCTTATAGCCTAATTTTTCATCTCTATAATCAGCATCTACTCTAATCTTTGCTTTCTTAAATTTAGCCAATAAAGAATCACAA
Organism: Acholeplasmatales bacterium; assembly: GCA_017542485.1. GTDB lineage: Bacteria > Bacillota_I > Bacilli_A > Acholeplasmatales > Anaeroplasmataceae > Anaeroplasma. Next base: position 33,994 of record JAFXXC010000029.1, on the reverse strand, counting down.
TATTCCTTATGATATTCCAAATTAACTGGAATAACCTTAGCTTGAACTGGAGCTAACCATGTTGGGAAGATACCCTTAGTTTCCTCAAGTAAGAATGCCACAAATCTATCCATTGAACCTAAAATTGCTCTATGGATTACTACAGGTCTTGCCTTTTGTCCCTTTTCATCAATATATTCAAGCTCAAATCTTTCAGGTAATTGATAATCTAATTGAATAGTAGATAAAGTAACATCATGTCCAATAGCACTTCTAACTTGTACATCTAGCTTTGGTCCATAGAATGCTGCCTCACCTAAAGCCTCATAATAATCAACGCCTAATTCATTTAGAACTTCTCTTAATTCACTTTCAGATCTTTCCCATAATTCATCATTACCGAAATACTTCTCAACATCTTCAGGATCTCTTAATGATAAACGGAACTTATAATTCTTAAATCCAAAATCATTATATACATCTAAAATTAATTTAGTAACCTCTTTAAATACTTCACCAATTTGTGAAGGCATACAGAAAATATGAGAATCATTTTGATAGAATGCTCTTGTTCTTTCAATACCAGTTAAAGCACCTGATGCTTCAAATCTAAAATCAGCTGCGATTTCGGCAATCTTTAAAGGTAATTCTCTATAAGAATGTAGTGTAGAACGATACATTACCATATGATGAGGACAATTCATAGGACGTAAAACATATGATTCTTCATCAACATCCATCTTAGGGAACATATCATCCTTATAATGTGCCCAGTGTCCTGATGTTTTATATAATTCAACATTACCTAAACAAGGAGTCATAACATGCTTATAGCCAAGCTCATATTCCTTATCCATAATATAATCTTGTAATTTTCTTCTTACAATAAATCCATTAGGTAACCACATAGGTAATCCTCTACCTACTAATTCATCAAACATGAAAATACCTAATTCCCTACCTAATTTTCTATGATCTCTTGCTTTTCTTTCTTCTAACACCTTTAAATATTCTTCTAATTCTTCAGCTGTTGCCCAACAAGTACCATAAATACGAGTAAGCATTTCATTCTTTGAATCACCTCTCCAGTAAGCACCAGCAACATTTAATAATTTAAAGTTTTTAATTACACCAGTTGAAATAACATGTGGTCCTCTACATACATCTGCATAATCAGCTTGTTCATAAATACCAACATAATCATCCTTAACTGCATCAATTAATTCACATTTAAACTTATCATTTTTAAACTTTTCTTTAGCATCAGCCTTAGATAACATATAATGATTGATTGCTATATTTTCTTTAACAATCTTCTTCATCTCAGCTTCAATCTTAGGTAAATCCTCGTTAGTAATAGGTGATTCTAATCCAAAATCATAATAGAATCCTTCCTCAATTGCAGGACCAACACCCATTTTAGTTCCAGGATATAACCTACAAACAGCCTGAGCCATTAAATGTGCACATGAGTGATTTAAAACTTCAAAAGCTAAAGGTGAATCAAATGTTACTAATTCTAACTTTGAATCTTCCTCAAGCTTACTCTTTAAATCAACTAATTTATCATTTACTTTAGCAACAATGCACTTCTTTGCTAAAGATGGTGAAATACTTTTAGCAACTTCAATTACTAAAGTATCCTTTTCTACCTCCATTAAACTTCCATCTGGTAATGTAATCTTAATCATAAAACCCCTCCTATATAAAATAAAAAGTCCTTAAGAAATCTTAAGGACGTAATTAACGCGGTACCACCTTAGTTCTATTGATTAAACAATAGCACCTCAATTAACCTGTAACGTAGGCATACGAAATAGCATTTCCTCTATTTATCTCCAAGGGTAGTAATATATAAATATATTAGATATTTTCACCAACCATATCTTCTCTAAAAATAACATTTAAATATCTTGTCCCTTATCATCGACAAATTAATTATACACTTTATTTATTTTTTTTCAATTATAATAATTTAATTTGTTATTCTAAATGTATAATCATATACACCATATGAATGATATCTAATATATATTGTTTGTCCTGCAGATACACTAAATGTTGAATCACTTGTTAATCTAGTTGCATCATTTGGATAATTTTTATCATAATAAACGTATGCTTCATAATTATTATAGAACGTATTAGGTGTTACGATAATACGAATAGTTTCATCATATAAACCATTATTTGTATATTCGTAATAATTATCTCCATCTTTAATAGATTTAACATTATTATCTACATAAAATTTTAAAGCAAGTGGATAATCTTTATGTTCACCTTGTTCAATCTTTAATGTTATATTTTTACTACCTTTATTATAATTCAAAAACTTAAAATAATATGTTTTGCCTTCCTCTAGTTTTAAGACAATACCATATGTTTCAGTATTATAAGAAATTGATTTATATTTTTGATAACCAGTAGAATTATACTCATACGCCTCCAACGTTAATGATTCAATATTATCAATTGTATAATATCCATTAACTGATGGTGTAAATTTACAATAATTACCAGAATTACTTGTAATATAAATTTTATTATCTCCAATTGACAAATCCATTGCATCTTCATATGTCAATCCTAATTTTTCTTCTTCTACAATTTCAGTTCCAATAGAACTAAAAGTACTATAATTTGGTACTTTATTATTAGAAATTGTAACATATGTTTTATATGTTCCAGAAGTATTATAAGAACACATTATAGTAGAATCAAATAGCACAGAATTTATATTTCCACATGTTTCATTTTTGCTACCATATACATAACCTAATTGTTTTGATGTACTTTCCATATTACCATTAACATAATAAACATAATTATTTATCTTTTTAAAATTTGATCCAATTAACTCAGGATGTACATAACCATCATTTAATTTCAATCTATATAGAACATTATCTTTTGTTGCAAAAACACAATTGTTAGTCGCATATTGATATAATATTTGATCATAATCAAATGTAAGAGCAACCCTTCCTGTGCTATTAATTAAACCATACTTTCCATCATTACTTCCAACAATGTAATTAGTATTTTTTATTACTGATGGATTAATAGCTCCTAAATAGGCAATTTCTTCTAATTTTGAATTATATAAAACTTTAGTTGATGTATTATAAAAGTTAGTATCTAATTGAATAAAACTATCAGGTTCATAACCATTTAAATTACTTATAATTTCGCCATTAGAATTAACCAATACGGTTTCACTTGTTTTTAATACTTTATTAGAAAATGATTGTTTTTTTATTAAACATCTATTATATATTCCTTTACTATCCTTATATGGACCAATAACTTTATTAATCAAATAATTAAGTTCTACCTTTTCCTTCTCGCCATCCATTATATTTATGCAATAACTATCTACTAAATATTTAGTTCCATTTAAAAAATAAGAATAATCTAAAGAATCTTCGCTAACCTCATATGAAAGTTGATAATATAGTTTTTTCCCAACAATCATTATTTCAGAATCATTAGGAATAGTAAATGTTGAAACTGGACTATTTTTTTCATCATCAAAAACTGTAATTAATTCATTCTTTTTTGACAAATAATATCCGTATAATCCATATTCCTCTAAATCCAACTTATTTAAATCAACATATTTATCTCCATAAGTTATCTTAGAATTGCTATTAGTATTTGATTGTGAATTAGAAGGAATTTCTGATACAACACTTAAACTTCCATCATTTTTATATAAATAATTGGCATTTAAATAATTGGCATTATTAACATTCAAATAAACTTTTTTATCCAAAATAGTTGTCGTTAGTTGAACAGTATGGTTACCAGCATTTTCATAAATTAGATTTCCTAACGAATCATAATAGAATGTTTTATTATCATATACAATTCGTAAAAAATATCCTATGTTAGAATTAGTGATCACTTCATATGTTAGCAATTCCTCAATATACTGACATTTTATAAGATACTTATTATGTAATAACGAATAAAAGCCAATATGATTTGAAGTATTTTTTACAACCAGTAAACCATTACCAGCATAGTCGCTATTGACAATATTTTGAGATTCAAATTCTATATTTGAACAAACAGAATAATCTATGCTTTTTTCTGCAGTCTTATCATCAATAACAATATTTTGCTTAATATCTTCTACTCCCCAATCGCCTTTATCATAAACATCTTTCGAATTAGAACTTCCTCCACAAGATGCTAAAACAAACAAAGGCAATGATAATAACATAAATCTTATTGATTTTTTCATAAATATTACTCCTTTTGTATTATATAAAAATAAATAACATTATCTAATATATTTTTTACTATCATCCATACTATTAGTAATCATCATAGATGTTAGTCTATTAATAATTCTTTCAGCCTTTAAAATATTATCTGGATTCTTATCGATAGCTATATGTGATTTTAACGCTTTTGGATCAACATTTGATGAAATAAATATAGGTAAACCCATACTCATACGATAATTAATCATAGGGCCTAATATTTCATCCCTTAACCATTCAGTCATATTTTCGCTACCAAAATCATCAATTAATAAAACATGAACATTTCTTATTTTATCTAATGTTTCCTCATAAGAATTCTTATCAGAATAATAATCATTTCTTAACTGTGATACTAAATCAGGAAAATAACAAATAACAGACTCAACCCCATTTTCAGCAAGTAGATTAGCAATTACAGCTAATGTATATGTTTTTCCTCTACTGCAATCACCATGTAAATATAGACCCGTAACATCATTACCCTTTACAATATCATTAACAAATGTAGTAATATATTTAAATATTTTAGTTCTTGATTCACAATTAACATCGAAATCATCTAATTTCGCATTTAATAACCTAGGAGCCAAATAATAATTTGTAATTAAACTATTATTACTATTTTTCAAATATTTACACTTAGAAAACTTAAATTCACCATTAACATAATCAGTATAATAACCTTTTTGTGAATTTTTACAACAATCAATACCTCTACAATTATTACAATTATTTTTTTCTTCAATCATTGTTGAAAAATCGTTAACATTATTAACATTTATATCATATCCTGGTAGCGCCTTTTGGATTTCTTTAATATATTCATCCACAAGCTCGCTATCAAAACTATATTCACTTTTTGCTTTAATCATAGCTTACGGAATCCTCCATTATCATCATCTTCATCGCTACTTGATGCAATACTACTACCTTCTTCTTTTAATGTAGTTGTATATTTAATCGCATCAATAGTTGAAAAAACATTATCTTTAATCCAAGATTCAGATACTCTCTTAAAATAATTAACCTTAGGCAATTCTCCACCCTTATCTTTTAATATCTTAAGAATCATACAATTTAGTACTCCTCTTGGTAAATCAATATCAGAATATATTTGATTTATTGTATCTAAATATTCAGAAGGATATTGATTTAAATTAGTGTCTAATAAATCAGAAGGTGATACATTATCTAAATATGTAACAATATCATCATAATCCTCTTCTATTTTTGTAGATAGGATAGGTGCCTTCATATTTCTATTATAATTAAATAATAAATTAGCTTTTTTCTTTAATAAACGATAATCAAATAATCCCATTTTATTAATGGAATCATTATATAATCCAACCATTTCTCTTTCATTAAATTTATAAACAAAAGCTAAATTCTCTATTTGTTTTTGGAATTCTTTAGTAATACCAACCTCTAAATAATCTTTATTAATTTCTTTTTTAAATATATCAAAATCAAATTTATTATTTTTAATTACTAATCCCATATTAGGATTCTTACCTAATATATAAGCAAATTTCTCATATGTAGAATCATTAGTTACACTTGAATCATATACTTCATCAAATGCCTTAGTAACATTAGTTACAGTCTTAGTATCTATTCTATCGATTTTAAAATGCTTATAGATAAAATCAAATGTTTCTTTCCTAATTTGAGAATATAAAAACAACCCTAGGGTTGCGTCCTTAATAAAGCACTTAGCTGTAAGTGGCGGGCACAAATTATAGAGGTAGCTACCATCACTAGCCTGGTATGTCATTAATAATCCAATACCTTCAAGCTTATATCTTGCGTTTAAAAAATCAGCATTCTTAAAAGAAAAAATCTCCATAAAATCTTGATGAAGAATTTCTTCGCTTTTCATATTATTTCTTTCAATTAAAGAATGAAGTCCAAAGTAAAGCATAAAAGCATCACTTCCAATAAGTGGTGCATATAATAAAGACAAAGTATTAACATCATCTATTGATAAGCAAAAGCTCGCATAGATGCTGAATTTTGAATTACTATCTAATGCCTTCTTCATAATAATTCCTATTTATGAAGGCTTACTCCTTTAAATTCATATTTTTCTTCAATCATCTTTAATACCTTATCAATGAACTTTAAAGCCTTTTTGTTATTACCCATTAAGAATTCAGCATGAATTTCAAAATCAATAGATGTCTCTAATGGATCTTGCATAATAATCTTAGCTATAACTGTCATATGAGGAATCTCAGAATAAATCTCAGTATAGTCATCATTAATACTAACTACCTTATGATTCATACCTTCGATAATCTCTAAATAACGATTTTTAATTTGTTCATATGAAGCTTTATAATAATGTGTTTGTAAAGCTAAATTTGAACTATTCTCACTTGTTTCAATTACTGCCATATTAATTACACTCCTTTAATATATCATTTATTACTTTATCAACCTGCATTCTTGTTTCTTCAAAGGTTCCCTTTGTATCAATAACATAATCAGCAAGTGATTTTTTAATATTTAAATCCATTTGTGAATGAATTTTTGCCAAAGCATATTGTTCATCTATTCCCTCACGCATCATAAGACGATCAAGTTGAAGTTTTTCATCTAAATAAACACATATTATTTTATCGCATATATTATCTAAATGTGTTTCATACAATAATGGTGCTTCTAAGAAAATAATTTTCTCATCAGATTCTTCTATCTTTTTATTTAAATCATCAATAATGATTGGATGAGTTATGCTATTAAGCAAATTTTTGGCTTCTAAATTATTAAAAATTAATCTAGCAAGCTTCTTTCTATCAATTTCATCATTATCAAGTAAATATTCATTACCAAATTTTTCTAATATTACTTTATAAATAGGTCCACCTTTTTTAGTTAAATCATAGCTAATTTTATCACAATCAATAACAAACAATCCCATTTTTTCAATAATATTACAAACATTACTCTTGCCACTAGCTATACCACCAGTAACACCAATAACCCTTTTCACAATCTCACCTCTCGCACATAGTGCAATAATAAGTAGACCTACCATTAACTTTATCCTTAGTTAATTTGTTATTACATATAGGACAAATTTTTTTAGTATGAACATTTAGAAAATTTTGAAAATTTCCTTCCACGCCTAATTCAGAAGTATAACTTCTAATAGTAGTTCCCTTACATTCGATTGCCTTTGATAAAATATTAATAGTACTATCAACTATAGCTTTAACCTCATCATAACTAACATTATCAGATTCTCTATGTGGGTTTACTTTAGCTAAAAATAATACCTCATCTACATATATATTACCAAGTCCAGCAATAATAGATTGATCTAAGAGAGTGACTTTAATCGCCACATTCCTTGATACTATTTTATCATAAATTAATCTATAATCAATTTTTTTATTTAAAATTGGGTCAATTCCAACATTTTTTAATGGTGAAGTAGTATATAAATCATCATTTGATTTATATTCCATTCTTCCAAATTTTCTAACATCCTGGTAATATAGACAATATCCATTATCAAAATAAAATATAACATGGACATGCTTATTATCCAAATCATCATTTGAATAAAAATACTTTCCTTCCATTCTAAGATGAGATACTATATTACCATTATCAAGATTAAAAATTAAAAATTTACCTAATCTTGATAATCCAGTAATTTTCTTACCAATTAGATTATTTTTAAATTCATTTACATCACCAGTGATAATATTATCATATTTAACTTTAATATCAGTAATTGTCAAATTAACTACTTTTTGAGTTAAAACTCTTCTAACTGTTTCAACCTCAGGAAGTTCTGGCATAAATATCACTCCTAATATTTATTATGATGAATTGTATTAGGATCAAATTTATCCCACTCTCTAAATTCTTCTTTTGGATATCCTAATGCGATAATTCCAAATACAAAATCATTATTATTTACCCCTAATAATTCATTAAAAGATTTCATTCTTTCTTCACTAGGATATACACCTAAATAACAAGAACCAAAACCTAAATCACAAGCTTTAATTAATATATTTTCAGCAGCCATACCTAAATCAATTGGTTCCATACCTGGAATAGTTAATGAGTTAGGATCTTTAGCAACTAATGCAATATATGTATTACAATCCTCATATTTTAATGTTCCATGAGGTAAATCCTTCATCTTATTAATAACTTCTTCACTATCAATAATAATATATTCCTTATCAATTTGTCTTCTAGCAGTTGGTGCATATGATGCATATTTGCATAATTCTACTAATGTATCATAAGGAATCTTTTTAGATAAATCAAATTTTCTAATACTTCTTCTTAATTTTATAGCATCCATTATTTCACCTCATACCAATTCTTACCAAACGAATCATCTGCGATTAGTGGTACATCAAGCTTAAAAGCACTCTCCATTGCATTCTTAACTAATTTTTGTAAAATCTCTTCTTCACCATGTTCTACTTCGAATACTAATTCATCATGAACTTGAACAAGCATTTTACTTTTTAAATTATTCTCTGTTAATGCTTTATCAACATTAACCATTGCAATCTTAATAATATCAGCTGCACTACCTTGAATTGGGCTATTCATCGCAGTTCTTTTAGCAAATTCTCTTTGCATATAAATACTTGAATTAATATCTGGAATATATCTTTTTCTATTTTTCATAGTAGCTACATAACCATTTTGTTTAGCAAATTCAATAGTACTATCCATAAAAGTTTTAATTTCAGGATAAGCTTCATAATATTTCTTCATAAAATCAGAAGCCATTGAATTTGTAATTCCTAAATCCTGTGCTAATCCAAATGCACTCATACCATAAACAATACCAAAATTAACTACCTTTGCTTTTCTTCTATCTTCTGGTGTTATTTCAGTTTTATTAAATATTTCCATTGCAGTTTTAGCATGAATATCTTCATTATTATTAAACGCTTCTATCAATTTAGAGACCTTAGCCATATGAGCAAGTACTCTTAATTCAATTTGAGAATAATCAGCAGAATACATAACATTATTACTATTATTTGGAATAAACATTTTTCTAATCATATGTCCTTCAGGTGTTCTAATAGGAATATTTTGTAAATTAGGCTCAATAGATGATAATCTACCTGTCTGAGTTAATGCTTGTTCATAGATAGTATGAACTTTTCCATCAGGATATATCATATCTCTTAATCCTGTAACATATGTTGATAATAGTTTCGTTTTTGCTCTATAGTCAATTATTAATTCAACAATAGGATGACTACTTTTAATTGCTTCTAATACTTCAATATCAGTTGAATAGCTATTACCTTTTTTCTTAGGATAAGGTAATTTCAAATCTTCAAATAATATAACACCTAATTGTTTAGGTGATGAAACGTTAAATTCTTTCCCAGCTAATGAATAGATTTTCTTCTCAAGTTCAGAAATATCCCCAACAAGACTAGCTTCTTGTCTATTTAATTCATCAATATCAATTAACATTCCATTATATTCCATTTTACCTAAAACTTTAGATAAAGGAATCTCGATTTCATTCAATAAATGTAATTGATTATTTTCATTTAATCTTTTTAATGCTTCACTCTTTAAACTATCTAAAGCATTTAATTTCTTTACTATATGTTCATATATTATCTTCTCATCAGGAATAGCCATCTTAGCTCCCTTGCCATATACTTCTTCATTATACATTACATCATCATAATTATAATAATCGGCAACACCTTTAAATTCCTGTTTAGCGGCAGTAGGATTTAATACGTAAGTAGCTAATAATAAATCAAAATCCACACCATTAAATTCTACGCCATATCTTTTAGATAAAACATAAGATCTCTTATAATCATAAACACTCTTTTTAATATTATTATCACTTAAGAATTTACTTAATATAGTATCATTCTTTAACAAATTAGGTCTTATAACAAAAGTACCATTGTTATTCTTTAAACCAATTCCTAAAAGTGGACTCCTATGATAATTATATTCATATGTTTCAAATATCAAATTAGAATTATCACTTAATAAACCATCAAGTTCACTATAATCATTAATAATTTTATAACTATTTTCATGAACTTCTATTTTTCTATCGATAGATATTTCTTTTAACAATGATTTAAATTCTAATTCAGTATAGAAAGCTACTAATTTTTCTTTATTTGCTTCTTTTTTAGTAACATCATCAAGTGTAACCTTAATATCAAAATCTCTTAAAATAGTTGCCATTTTTTTACATAAAATAGCACTATCGTAATAAGCTCTTATCTTTTCACCATCACTACCTGTAATTTCTTCTTTATGATCAATAATGTTTTCAAGTGTTTCATATTTTTGTAAATACTTAACTGCTTTTTTCTCACCTATTCCAGGTATACCAGGTAAATTATCACTCTTATCACCCATCATAGCTTTTAAATCAACAAATTGAGTAAACTTAATTTGATATCTATCAAAAAAACTATCAGGTGTATAATCCTCTAAATCAGTCATACCCTTTTTAGTTAAATGTACAATTACATCGTTATCAATTAATTGTAATAAATCCTTATCAGACGAATAAATATCTACATGGAATCCTGCAAGCTTACCCTTTTCAGCCATAGTACCTATAATATCGTCAGCTTCATATAAATCTTGTTCATATCTTTTAATTCTCATAATATCAAGATATTCTTTTATATAAGCAATTTGCATACGGAATTCATCAGGCATAGGAGGTCTTCCTGCTTTATAATCCTTCATTAACTCATGTCTAATAGTTTTCTTTCCTGCATCAAAAGCAACCAAAATACTATCATAATTGCTTTTAATTAAACTATTCATCATTCTAACAAATCCAAATACTGCATTAGTATATAATCCTTTAGAATTTTGCGCTATAGCTCCACCACTAGACATACCATAATATGCTCTATACATTAGTGAATTTCCATCTACTAAAATAAGTCTTTTCACAATATCATCCATCCTTAAATATTATTAATATTATACCATAGTATATGGTAATTTTTTAAATAAATATTTAAAAATACAAATTTTATCAACTATGTGTTATAATGAAATAGGTGAATTATATGAAAAAATTAAAATATTTGATACTATTAGTACTCATATCTTTTACCCTTTCAGCATGTAGTATAACATTTAATCCTACAACTACAATGACAATAACATCAAAAAGGACTTATACTGGTTCAACAATAAGTTATTCGGTTCCAAATCCTAACAATCCTGATGGATATCAAGTAATATTTGATTTTGGTGATGGCAATAAAATTACAACAAATACTAACAAATCAAATCATGTAATTAAACCAGATGATCCAACTAAAAATTTTGCTTATTTTGTAGGATGGTATTACAATAATGAATTATTTGATTTCAATAAATCAATTAATTCAGATATTATATTAACTGCTAGATGGGAATATGATTACGAAAGCCTAGTAAATTACATTTATAAAAATACAATAAAGTCTTGTATAAAAGTCGAAACATATGCTTATACAAATGGTTTTATAAGACAATCATATAGTGATTCTATTGGTTCTGGAGTTATCTTTGATGAAGATGATAATTATTATTATGCATTAACTAATAATCACGTAGTATACTACGATTCTTCAAAATATAAAAATGTTGAATATCATATTTATGATTGTTATAGTAATGTATATGGTGACCCTCAAGAAGATTCTACACTTAGAAGTGAATTAATTGGAAATAAGCCTGAATATGATTTAGCACTTCTTAAATTTACAAAAGGTTCAAAAACTCTTGAAGTAGCTAAAATGGCTAACTCTAGTGAATCATATAAAGTCTTCTCTTTAGGAAATCCAAAAAGCTTAACAAATGCAATAAGCTTTGGTGAAATAACTGGTACTAAAACATTTACACCTAAAGAGGAAACAAAAGATAAATCAAATGTATCATTTGATGTATTAACTCACTCATCAGAATTAAATAATGGTTCTAGTGGTGGCGGATTATTCAATTTCAATCTTGAACTTGTCGGAATAAATTTCGCATCAAGCGTTAGTACTTCTGATGAATTTATAAGAGGTTATACAATACCAATTGAAAAAGTAAAAGAATTTATTAATATATACAAAAACAAGAGTTCCTAACTAAAGGAACTCTTATATTTTTTATTAAACATTTATTTCTTCTTTTGCATCTATAGTAGTTTCATCACTAGAATTCTCAAATACAACTTTATCAGAAGCTTTATTTTTAATTGATAAAGTTTCTTTATATTCGTCCACCAATTCACTTTGGTCATCTGTTAAAGCAACATCACTAGTTACAACAACCATCTTTTCATAGCATGCAAATATTTCATTTGCATTAAGAGGAGCCTTTGTAAACTTTGATACAATAGGAACAATGATAAAGCTTACTACCATTGCTAAAACACCCATATAAATTGAATCTGCAAAATCAAACCATAAATAATGTTCACCTTGGATTTTAGCATTTACTCCAGCTAAACTTAATACTAGACTTACTACTGAAATTAAAATACCAGAGATAAATGATGCATATACAGATGCCTTAGTTGTCTTCTTCCAATATAATCCATAGAAGAATGGTCCTATAAACGCACCTGAAATAGCACCCCATGAAATACCCATCAATGATGCAATATCCTTAGTCAATGCCTGTGGTCCATATACTTGGAAAATAGCTAATCCTGCACTTACAATAATAAATACAACAACTAAAACTCTTAGCCAAGTCATCTTCTTCTTTTCAGGTAATTTTTTATTAATATCAATTAAATCAAATGTAACTGTGGCAGCACTTGTATGAACAAGTCCTGATAAAGTGGACATTGAAGCAGCAAGTACTAATACAATTACTATAGCTACTACAACAACATTTAAACTTGCAACCATATCTGGAATTATTGTTGCAGACTTTTCATTTGCAAAAATTCTTCCAAATCCGCCTAAGAAATAACATCCACCTGCAACTATAATTGCAAATAATGTAGAAATTACAGAACCCTTTCTAATTTGATTCTCATTTTTAATAGAATAGAATTTACCAACCATTTGAGGTAATCCCCAACATCCTAAAGATGTTAATAATACTACAAATATCAAATGAACTGGATCTGGTCCAAAAAGTGATGCAAACTGCCATCCACCGTTTGCACCTGTAGCAAGTGCCTCAAATGAGCCCATTAAACCACCATTTTTATTTAATGCAAATATAACAACTAATGCTATACCAACAAGCATAATTAAGCCTTGAATAAATGAATTAATTGCAGTTGACATTAATCCACCAACAATTACATAAGCTCCTGTAGCTATAGATATAATTAAAATCCATACCCAATAAGGAACACTTGCTGAGAATGTTACATTAAATAGATATGATAATCCATTATATAATGCAGCTGTATAAGGAATTAAGAATATAAATACAATAATTGATGCAAATATTTTTAATCCTTTTGAATTAAATCTTTTCCCAAAGAAATCTGGCATTGTTGAAGAATTAAGATGTTGAGTCATAATTCTTGTTTTTCTACCAAGTAATGCCCATGCAAGCCATGAACCAACTACAGCATTACCAACACCAATCCAAAATGCTGAAACACCAAATGCCCAACCAAATGAACCAGCATAACCTATAAAGATAACAGCAGAGAAATATGAAGTACCATATGCAAAAGCAGATAGCCAAGGCCCTACATTTCTACCACCAAGTACGAAATCATTTGAATTCGTAGCTTTCTTTCTACAATAAAAACCTATAAAGATTGTTACTGCAAAAAACAATACAATAAATAAAATTTTAATAAATAAGTCCATATTATCAATTCTCTATTTGGATTTGTACCAAAGACTTTCCTATATATTTTTCCCTTAATTTTGGTTTTTCGATTTTACCTGTTGCGTTTCTAGGGACACTTTCAATAACAATCTTCTTAGGACGTTTATATCTAGGTAAATCAAAAGTAAACTTTTCTATCTCCTCAACAGTTAATGTCATACCATCCTTAGGTTCAACAATCGCAAATGCAATCTCACCTAATCTTTCATCAGGTAAACCGATAACTGCTACATCTTTAACCTTATCATGTTTTCTAATAAAGTCTTCAATTTGAACAGGATATAAGTTTTCACCACCAGTGATAATTACATCTTTCTTTCTATCAACTAAATAAATAAATCCATCCTTATCATATTTAGCCATATCACCAGTATATAACCAACCATCTTTTAATACTTCATTAGTTGCTTCTTCATTTTTGTAGTAACATACCATTACACCAGGGCCCTTTACGCAAAGTTCTCCTACTTCTTCAGGCTTAGTTACTTCTTTATCATCATTCATTATTTTTACTTCCCACATATATCCTGCCTTACCAATGGCACCAACGTGATCAGTATTTTCAACTCCTAAATGAACACAACCAGGTCCTATAGATTCTGATAATCCATAATTTGTATCATATTGATGATGAGGGAATACCTTTAACCATCTTTGAATTAATGATGGTGGAACAGGTTGAGCCCCAATATGCATCAATCTCCATTGACTTAAATTAAAATGCTCTAACTTAACATCTTTTCTATCAATAGCATCCAAAATATCTTGTGCCCAAGGTACTAATAACCAAACAATTGTACATCTTTCTTCACTTACAGCTCTTAATATCCATTCAGGCTTAATACCCTTTAATATAACAGCCTTTGAACCAGAAATTAAGCTACCAAACCAGTGCATCTTTGCACCAGTATGATATAGTGGTGGAATACATAAGAATACATCACACTTTGTTTGCATATGATGTTTTTGTTCCCACATACAAGATGAAATCAATGCTTTATGTAAATGTAAGATTGCTTTAGGGAATCCTGTTGTACCACTTGAAAAATAAATTGCAGCCTCATCATTTTCATCTAATTTAATTTCAATCTTATCAGATGAATAAGTATCAATTAATTTATAATAATTATCAGCGAATGGAACATATTCATCACCAACAAATACTAATGTTTTAACTAGAGGTGTATGGTCAGCTATTGGTTCAACACGTCCAATAAATTCTGGTCCAAATACTAACGCATTACAATCTGCTAAATCAAGACAATACTTAATCTCATCAGTTGTATAACGATAATTCATAGGTACTGCTAAAGCACCTAATTTTAATACACCGAAATAAATAGGAAGCCATTCAATACAATTCATTAATAAAATAGCAACTTTATTTCCTCTTTTGATACCTTTATCCTTTAATAAATTTGCAAACTTATTTGCCTTTTCATCAAACTCTTTCCAAGTCATACTTCTTCTATATTCCTTAGCTAAAGTTGGTTCAACAAGTGAATACTCTCTCCATGTTTTATACTTTTCTGGTACAATTTGTGGATTTAATTCTACTAAGCATTCATCATTAGGATAAGTCTTTGCATTTCTTTCTAATAAATCTACAATAGTCATAATTACATTCTCCCAATTTTAATAATAATTATTCAACAATAAAGCTTCTACCTCTTCAATATTAGAAGTCTTTAATATTGCCTCTGCACCTAAATTATTTTTACCGATAAATACATATAAATAATTAATTTCAATATTGTTATCAGTAAATAACTTCAATAATTCACTTAATCCATTAGGTTTATCAGGAACAACAACACTAATAACATCTGTTAATTTAGCTGTATAACCATCATTTTTTACTAATTCTAATGCTTTAGCACCATCATCAACAATCAATCTTAAAATACCAAAATCTGTTGAATCAGCTATTTGAAGTGCACGAATATTAATATTGTTAGATCCTAACAAATTAGTTATGTAAGCTACAGCTCCAGCTTTGTTTTCAATAAAAACAGAAAGTTGTTTAACTACCATAAAATCACCTCACACAAGTTTTCTTTTATCTATTACTCTCTTTGCCTTACCCTCACTTCTAGCAATAGAATTAGGGTTAACAAGTGTAACCTTAGCACCAATACCTAAGATATTTCTTAATTTATCTACTAATAATTTTTGTAATCCTTCAATAGATGCCATATCATCTGCGAATAAATCTGGTGCCATCTCAACATAAACATCAAATGTATCATTATTATTTACTCTATCAACAACAATTTGATAATTAGCTGTAATTCCTCTATCACAGTTTTGTAATAATATTTCTTCTATTTGTGAAGGGAATACATTAACACCTCTAATAATTAACATGTCATCAGATCTACCCTTAGGTTTACTTAATCTAACAAATGTTCTTCCGCACTTACATTTAGATGTCTTAATAAAACCTAAATCTCTAGTTCTATATCTTAAGATAGGGAAACCTTCTTTATCGATTGTAGAGAATACTAATTCACCAAGTTTATTCTCACCTTCAATAGGTTCTAATGTTTCAGGATCAATTATTTCCAATATGAAGTGATCTTCATTAATATGCATTCCAGCCTGTTCACTACACTCAAACGCAACACCAGGTCCAACAATCTCTGTTAATCCATAAATATCATAAGCTTTGATATGTAGCTTTTCTTCAATTTGTTTTCTCATTTCTTCAGTCCAAGGCTCAGCTCCAAAGATACCAGCCTTTAACTTTAATTGATCCACTACGCCCATCTTTTCAGCAGTTTCTGCCAAATATAGGGCATATGATGGTGTACAAGCAAGTATTGTTGCACCAAAATCAATCATTGTTTCAATTTGACGTTCTGTATTACCAGATGAAATCGGAATAACAGTCAATCCCATTTTTTGAGCTCCATAATGAAGTCCAAATCCACCAGTAAATAAACCATAGCCATATGAGACTTGAACAATATCATCTTTAGTTGCTCCAATAGCTTCTAACATACGTGCTGAACAATCAGCCCACATATCTAAATCATTTTTAGTGTATCCTACAACAATTCTTTTTCCTGTAGTACCACTTGAAGCATGTATCTCAACAATATCCTTCATAGGTCTAGCAAATAATCCATAAGGATAATAATCTCTTAAATCACTCTTATATGAAAATGGTAATTTCTTTAAATCATCTAATCCCTTAATATCCTCAGGCTTTACTCCTGCCTCATCCATTCTCTTCCTATAACATTCAACATTGTCATAAACATACTTAACTTGCTTTACAAGTTTCTCACCCTGTAGCCTTTTAATATCAATTTGTGGCATACATTCAAAATCTTTTTGAAAATACATAAAAATAGTCCTCGTTTTTACTTTAAATTATATCCCAAATCAAATGCCTTTAAATTAACATCTAATAATTTTGCAGGCACTGTTTTCTTTAAAATTTCAATCCATTTACTATATTCAATATTAGTACTCTTAGCTAAAACACCAATTAATACAACATTAACAGTCTTAATATTTCCAGCTTCACTTGCTAACTTTAAAGCTTCAACACACTCTAAATTAACTTGTGACTCAAGCTTAGATTTAATATCCTTTGGATATTCCATAGCACCAATAATAACTGGCATAGGATTCATCTCTTGATTATTAACAATAATCTTTCCACCCTTTTTAAGGAATGGTAATGCTCTATAAGCTTCTAGCATCTCAAATGCTAATATAATATCAGCTTCACCCTTATCAATAATAGGTGAATATACTTTTTCTCCAAACTTAACATAAGTTACAACAGATCCACCTCTTTGGCTCATACCATGAACTTCAGAAACCTTAACATCATAACCTTCATCTATAACAATATTACCTAATATTCTTGAGGCTAACAAAGTACCTTGTCCACCTACACCAACAATCATAATATTCATTATTACTCACCCACCTTAACAATCGCATCAAATGGACATACATTCATACATAATCCACATCCATTACATTGATTCTTATCGATAATAACATTTCCATCAACTAAACTAATTGCAGGACAACCAAGCTTCATACACATCTTACACTTCTTACACTTATCTGAAACTTCACACTTACCTACATACTTTACTCCCTTTAATAAAGCACATGGTCTTTGAGCAATAATTACAGATACTTCATCAGCTTCAACCTCAGCCTTAACAACCTTTTCAAAGTTCTTAACATCAAATGGGTCAGCAACAACAATTCTCTTAACACCTACTGCTTCAGCAAGCTTAATTAAATTAACTTGAGTTGTTTCTTCCATTCTAATAGTCTTACCAGTTGTTGGATTTTGTTGATGTCCAGTCATACCAGTAATTGAATTATCAAGGATAATAATTGTATTTGCGCCCTTGTTATATACAATATCAATTAAACCTGTAATACCTGAATGGATAAATGTAGAATCTCCAATTACAGATACTAACTTCTTATTAAATTCTTTACCACGAGCCTTAGCCATACCAAATCCTGCTGATACAGAAGCGCCCATACAAATAGTTGAATCAACAGATTGAAGTGGAGCTACAGCACCAAGTGTATAACAACCGATATCTCCAGATACAGTTAATCCTAATTTCTTTAATACATAGAAAGTTCCTCTATGTGGACATCCAGGACACATTACTGGAGGTCTTGCAGGAATCTGCTCTTTAACATCAATAAATTCAGGTCCATCAATACCTAAAACAGCCTTTTTAATCATCTTAGGAGTATATTCGCCTAATAAAGTGAATACTTCTTTACCAATAACATTAGTAACGCCTAATGCTTTTACATGTTCTTCAATAAATGGATCTAATTCTTCAATAACATATACCTTATCATACTTCTTACAAAAATCGATAATCTTAGTAGTAGGAAGTGGGTTAACAATACCTAATTTTAAATAATCAACCTTATCACCCAAAGCCTCTTTAGAATATACATATGAAATACCAGCTGTGATAACACCAATTTTACTATTATTGTTTTCAACACTATTTAGACTAGATGTATTTGCAAAATCAACCTCATCTAAATGTCTCTTTTCAACAACAACATGTCTTTTAATAGCATTACCAGGCATCATAACATTCTTAGCAATGTTCTTTTCATAATCCTTTAATTTATAATCACACTTATCCTCTATTTCAACTAAACTTTGAGAATGTGATACTCTTGTAGATAATCTTAAAATAACAGGTGTATCAAATTTCTCTGACAACTCAAAAGCAACTTTAGTATATTCCTTACATTCACTTGAATCAGAAGGTTCAACCATTAATACCTTTGATGCTTTTGCATAATGGCGAGAATCTTGTTCATTTTGACTTGAATGCATACCAGGATCATCTGCAACACAAAATACTAAACCACCATTTACTCCAATATAAGAAACAGTAAATAATGGGTCTGCCATTACATTCAATCCAACATGCTTCATACAGCTCATAGCTCTTGCGCCAGCCATAGATGCACCAATAGATACTTCTGCAGCCACCTTCTCATTAGGTGCCCATTCAACATTAACATCAGTATATTCTACCATTGTCTCAGTAATTTCAGTTGATGGTGTACCAGGATAACTTGATACTACACTACATCCAGCCTCATAAGCACCACGTGCTACAGCCGCATTACCAATTAATAATTTTTTCATAATCATAATCAATAATCAAACTAATGATTATTTTCCCCCTTACTACATTTTTAATATTGCTATTTTAACTACTTCTTTAAAATATGTGTTCCGCATATATTCACTTTAGCAATCATCACACCTAAATCATCATAAACATTAACATCATAAAAACATGTTGTCTTACCATTTCTTAGTTTAATTGCCTCAGCGTATAAAGTTTTCCCATTTGTAACTCTCATAAAGCTAATATTCGCACTAATAGATAAAGTATTATATTCTTCATGCTGATTAGTAGCCACAGCGAAAGTAAAATCAGCCAATGTAAATGTTGCACCACCCATCAAAAAGCCTTTAGCATTTTGATGATTCTCATTAATCTCGAATGAACATTTAGCATAATCATCATGTGCCTCAATTATTCTCGCACCTAGCATTTTAGTAGCGAATAAATCATCTTTAAAAAACTCTCTTAATTCCTCTAAACTATACATATTTTCCTCTTTTAGTTATTAAAATAACTATTTAATAGTATACCATAACAATTAACTATAAAACTAGTTATTTTTCAATTATTATTTAGTTTTTTATCTAATAAACCGAATAATCAGTATTATTTTTTAAAATAATACAAAAAATAAGCATACTAGAATAACTCTAATATGCTTATACAATTCTCTTTTCTATTATCTAGATCTATTTCTCTTCTTTTGACTCTTTAATGCATACATCCTTTGGTCAGCCTGTTCAATTACTGTCAAAATTGATTCATTTTCATTTACTTTACTAGCGCCAATAGATACCTGTAATTGATATCCATTAGTCATTTTAGATGTATTACTTACTTCCTCATTAAGAACTTTAATAATACTATCAACATCAAAATCTTCAGTGTATGATGCAATTATAATAAATTCATCTCCACCATATCTAGCCAAGAAACATTTTTCTTTACACTTATTAGTTCCATTCTTTAAAGCATCAGCTAATATAACTAATGCCTTATCTCCCTCAACATGTCCAAAATTATCATTAATAGACTTAAAATCATCGACATCAATCATCAATACATAAGTAACATTAAATTTAGTATATTCTCCTATATACCTAGTAAGTGCACTTCTATTATTTATACCAGTTAATGGATCTGTAGATACCTGTGCTTGAATCTTAAATATATATAATGCAACTATCATAAATGTTGTTCCTAAACAGAAAATAGGTAATTCCAAGAAAAACACTTGTAATAAACTAATTGCAACTAATCCAAATGGATATACTGCTAATGATATATATCTATTTCTATTAGTCTTATTCTTAGTAATAATTGCCATAATAATAGAATATACTCCCGCAAACACAATATACGTAAATGGAATATACATTTGACTAATAGATACTAACACATTCTTTTCAATCTTAACATCATCAGTAATAATACTAATAATTAATGTCGTTATAGCAGAAATAATTATAGGTACACCAATTAACAATCTAGACTTCTTAGTCCTAGAAAACCTAGCACCCATTAATATCTCAATATACATAAACCAACAAAATGCTGCGAAACCACCAACAATAAAATATATCATCTTAGAATATCTAATAATACTTATTCTAAAAGAATAATCACTAAAATATCCAAATGCCCATACAATACTAACTATAAAATATATTATTTGTAATACCAGTAAGCAATTAAAATAAACATTCTTAGTTTCCAAATTTTTACTTGCTAAATTAGATAACAATATGATTATATAAATTCCAATACATACTACATTAGCCAAAATAAAAAAAGCAAAAAACGTTTCATTTTGACTTAATTCAAATAAATTCATATATTCTCACTTCCTAATTATTGAATTAAACAGCACTATAATATGTTTAATTATACCCAAATATTATAAAATTATCAATAATCACATAGTCAATTAAAAACAGATAGTTATCCAAACTACCTGTTTTATCTTTAGAATGAAACTAACCACCTAGGTAAATCAAATATTCTTCTATGTATTTCATCCAAATCATCAGTCAATACTTTTCTAGACTTTGTTCCAATCTTTTGACTTACAATATCCATATCCTCTAATAATTTCATTATCTTCAGTGCTCTATTAAATCCCAACCCAAATCTTTGTTGCATAGAATTAATACTTATATCACCTTCTTTAACAAAAAACACACAAATATCATATAATAATTTCCTAATCCCCCAAAATTCATCTATTTTCTCAGATGAATCTATATCATTCATCATCTCATTACTACAAGAAAACACTCCCTGTACCTTGCAATAATCACCAATAGAATCATTAACATAAATACCAATAGTAAAATTAATATTACCAAATCTTCTTTCAACAATCTTAATTATCTTATTAATAAAACCTATACTTAAATTCTTATTACCAGATAATACTAATATACAATCAGTAGGATTAATATTTCTAACATTTTTTACATTAAAAGAATCTTCATCGCTACTAACTAAAGTAGAAATAAAATTAGTAATTTTACCCTTAGCTATCCTATTAAAATCATCACAATCAACACTAATAATCATATCATTCATATTCTCTAAAATTTCTTTTAAATCACCACCGAAATCAGAATACATGACATCTCTCCAAAATCCTTCATCAAAATTATTACTAATATTAGATTCCATAATTTTTACCTCTTAATAAACATATCTAATATCGCATCATAATCATAAGCATTACAACTAATTAACATAAACAATAATCTCTTTACTATAGCTCTATCCCTAGGACCTAAATCTCCATGTTTTAACAATCCATATGCCTTAATAATCGCATCATTTCTTTCAAATATTGATTTCTTTGCAAACTCATCATTAAACATATTTTTATAATCCTCATATTCTATACTACTTTCATACATAGATTCATCAAGCCATAATAAATCCCCATCCTCATTTTTTACATATTTAATAATCTTAGCAGGTACTCCAATATTAAATTCTTTATCTGCTATATATTCCATATCTTCTGCTATACTATCAAGTTTCCTATCAAGCATAAGCCTACTCTTAAATGGATTAGTATAGTTTTCCCAGTCGATATCAATATCTATATCATCGTCATCCTCATCATCATCTTTATGATCATCTTCAAATTCTTTAGCTAATCTATCTAATAACTCTCTTCTTCTTGCTTGTAATTCTTCTGATTTAGACAAATGTTTACCAGATTTTTTAGGTTTATCCTCCTCTTCAACCTTAATATATTCATAACAACCATCTTTAGCCTCAACATATTTATGGAACATTAAAGAATCCATTACTTTTTTAGCTACCTTATAACCTAATTTTAAATTATAATCCAACTCTGCTAAAGTAAACTTTTTTATATTATTATTTATTAAATAGTCTTTGGCTTTCTTATAATATTCTTCAATATTTGGCATTTTAACAGCTTTTATTTCATCATCAATATCAAATATTTTACAATCATAATCGCTTTCATAACAAATATCAAAATTAGATAATTCATCACATTTATAATATCTTTCTAATTTTGAAAAGAATACATCTGTATTCACTTCAGTTATAATACATTCACCTTCAGAAAATTTAGATAATTTACTCATTGGAATAAGAGGTATTGTCTCATATTCATAATTAGTAATCTCTTCCTTGTCTCCCTTAAAAACACTCATAGGAGATTGTCTTGTAGTTTTACCACATTCTAAACTATATTCATAAAGTGTATTATATTCATTACTTCCTAAAAATATATGTAAATTAAGATTATTTCTTATTATTTGAGCAGTATAATCCCCGTACACTTCATTTAATTGTGAATAGCTTTGAAGTACAACATAAAACCAAATATTTCTTCCACCACATGCAGAAATAGTTGTTTTAAAATCTGGTATTCTTGGAAAATTACCAAATTCATCTAATATAAAATAAAATGGCACATCTAACTTTCCACTTGGTTTTTTTCTAGAATAATCAATTAAATAATCATATGTATTTTTAACAAAAGCACTTATTAATTGATAAATCTCCTCTGATTCATCAGGATAACAAATAAATAAAGCTACAGGCTTATTTGAAGTCAACCTAGATGCTTCAAAGCTATTACCACTAGTAATTAATCTTACATTACTATTCTTATACACTTCCATCTTAGCTGATAAATTAGAAACAACACACATTCTAGTTGAATTAGCATTATGAATTACACTACTATTTGCATAAATAAATGCTTTAGATTCTTTACCTCTTTTACTAAAATATTCATCATTATCATATTGTTCATCATCAGTTAATGAATCAAAAATATTGAATAATTTATCAAAATTAAATGAAGCTTCATTTATCTTTGAACCATTTTCAGGTAAAGAATCCTCAAGCATAGAATAAATAATAGCCTTTAAAAATTGTCTAGATGCATTATTCCAATATTGATCATTCCCCTTATCAGGTGGCAACAAAATAAAAGATAATTTTTCAATTTTAGAATCCACTTCTTTAAGCTTAGCATCCTTTACTTTTTCAACCATTTTATTCAATTTATTTTCATCATCAAATATAACATTATTAAATTTATATTTAATTTTTCCATCAACTTCTACTGTCACAACAGTATCATATACATTATTTCCCATATGATATTCCCTATAAATAGGTGTAAATGGATTCCATAATTCACTATGTGAATAATCCAAAAAATTAATTAATAATACATCATATCCTAAATCTCTTAAATAATTAGATAATAATCTATATAATTCACATTTAGGGTCAGATATTATAAATGACCTTTTAACTAATTGTCTTGCAAAAGACGTTACTAATGGCACAACCCCCTGTGTAGTCTTACCTAGTCTTGTTGAGGCAATAATCATCGCATGTGTTTCATCCTTAGAATAAGTTTGTAATAATTTCCCATTAACAAGCTTATTTGATTTTAATACACCTGGTATATATTTATCTTTAATATCTTGATACCAATAAGTATTAGGATAATCCTCATTAATGTTTTTATAATCAACAAGTTCTTTATATTCATTACCATCTTGCATCAAGCTATCTTTCCACATTAGATACACCTCCAAATCCAAAAGTTCTCTTATTCTTATATTTCATAATAAAATCATTTAAGAATAAACTTGTATCCTCAACATTATAAATATCTACATTATTCTTAATCATCTTATCTATTACACTATCTATTCTTTCTAATGATAAATCCATTAATTTATCCATTATTTCATCGCTAATAGATACATTTTTACTATCAATAATATCTTTAACAATAATACTCTTTTCATCTTTTTTTATAGGTGATAATTCAACACCATTTACATAATTCTTAATTTTCTCATAATTATCTTTATCACATATGCATATAGGTAAAATATTACTAATATCTAAAGTAACAGATGGAGAATTAAGAATGAATTTATTTCTTTTTGATGATTTTAAAAATAATACAATATTATTTAAAATATCAAAATCAATCTCACCTCTAAACATAAACATATATACATTACTTCTAATCTCACTTAAGCTTCTTAATAGCACATTATTCTTAGTTGGATTTAATTCATAATCTCTTAAATCCATAACCTCAAATACCATAACATTACTATCAATAAAAGTCTTCTTTAGCATTAATGTATAATAATTCAATAAATAATTAGACTCACTATATATACATAAAGGCTTATATCCAGTTAAAATTCTATCTTGATTATTGATAATATCACCTAAAATAACATCCTGTTCTTCTCTTTTAAAAGGGATACTTTTAATAATACTATTATCAACATTTATATCATCATTATTCAATCTTAAAGGTAAATCTAAGCTCTCACTTAACAAATTCTTATCATCGGATAACATTATTTTTTCTTTATCCTTATACCCAATAACATTACTATAAATTAATCTAGCTGATATACTATCATATCTTTCTTCATCTAATTTATTTAAAGCTATAGCTTTTTTAACTAGCATAACCTCATTAGAATAATTACCAGATTTTATACTATATCTAACCTCAACTAATTCAGGTAACTTACAATATAAAGTATCTTTAACAATAGAATTTAAAATATCTAATATTAATTCATTATTCTTATCATATCTTAAATAAATTAATACTCCAGATATATTACCCCATTTAGATACCATTAATAATCTATCTAATCCATCTTCTAAATTCTTATTAACAATTATCCCTTCACATCTTAATAAGCCTAATACTCTTAATGCAATGATATCTCCAGCATCACTTGCATCAATTAACATTCTTTCAATTTTAGCATTTGTAAAATCAATATTAGGTTTTATATCATGTCTTTCTAATTTTTTTAACATATTTCCCTTAATAGTGATTACTTGATTAATATCATCTGATACAATTTTCTTACCCTGCATCTTACTATATTGGATAAATCTTTTATATCTTTTATATTCATCTTCACTTTTAATATCAATTAAATCATCATTTTTTAATAATTCATTTAATCTATCAAACTCAATATCATCAATAAAATAAATATCCTTTAACAAAGTTAAAATCTTATTATCATCATAACGATTATCAATAAAAGAATTAATTAAAAAATACTCTTCTAAAAATAATTCACCTAAATTACTAATCATGCTAATCACCACTTTCTTTTTTACTTGTAATAATATGATCAATTAAACCATATTCCTTAGCCTCTTCTGCAGTCATATAATTATCTCTATCTGTATCTCTTTGAATGACTTCAATGCTCTTCTTGCAATTCTTAGCTAATATATCATTCAATCTTTCCCTAATCTTTTTAATATGTTCGGCAGCGTTTATAATATCAGTCGCCTGTCCGCTCGCTCCACCAATTGGCTGATGAATCATTACCTCACTATTAGGTAATGCATACCTATGCCCTTCATCTCCACAAGACAATAAAAAAGCCCCCATACTATAACATTGACCTACAGCTATAGTAGATATTACAGGCTCAACATATTTCATCGTATCGTATATTGCCAACCCCTGAGTAACACTTCCACCAGGACTATTAATATAAAAAATTATTTCTTTAGCGTTATTCTCATCTAAATACAATATCTGAGAAATAACCCTACTAGCCATCTCCTCATTAATTTCACCAATTATTAAAATGATATTTCTCTTTAATAAATAATCTACTGATAATTCCTCTTTCATACTTTTACATCCTCTTCTTTATCAAATTTTAAATAACCTATAATTTTATTAACTAAATTAATTTTATTTTTAATGTCTTCAACTATATTTTCTAAAGGATAAATATTGATAAATCCATATTTACTAACACTAATTACTAATATTTTGTCATCCTTATCTATTGTTTCTAAAACTGCATATCCAAAATCATTATATTCAAAAGTATAATTACAATCATATTCCTTAATTTTAATAATATTTTTTAAATCAAAATAACTATGAATATCTTTTGCATTACCATCAAATATTGAAACACTAATAAGTCCATTTTCTCTAACTCCAATTATTAATACTTTATCATTAGAATTTCTTGGATTTAAAACTATATAATTAACATCTTCATAACTATAACTTAAAGCAAATTCAAATTCCTTTTTTTCACATATATTGAAAGTTACTCTAATAGATTCTTTAAAGGCTTCAATAAAATCTTCAATGAACATCATTTATAAAACCTCCTTTATCACTATATAAATAAACATCAATTATTCAAAAAATCTTTTTCATTTTTTTCTGTAATAATATTAAACTCGGTCGAATCTGTATCCGTAATAATTATTGGATAATCAACATATATATCATGAGTTGCGGAAGATTTAATAGCCTTAATTATTCTAGAAATTGGATCACTTTCCTTTTCAGTAGTAACTAATGATCCTATAGCTTCTGATTCTCCTGATCCTATAGCAACACAATCATCTATCTCAAAAACTGCTCCATCAAACGATATATAAAATAATTTATCCTTAAATGCAAATAAAAATCTTGATTCAAATTTTTCAAATTCGTCCTGTGTATTTATATATTTTCTATCTGATAATTCATCAATAATCATAGGAACAATCCTATTAACAACATATTCATAATCAATATCATCATGAATTACATCTATTTCCCTAACTAAATTATCCATTACCCTTATTACACATGCATCTCTAACTATACCAACATGTGCCATAATAGTATTTTCCACACCTTTAACCTTCCATATTTTATAATTATTTTTATTAGTTAATGATGACCTTGTTCCTCCTCTTGTCACTTGAGAATCAGCTCCCATATATATTTTTCCATCCTTTTTAATTGCAACAACAACACTCATTTTATTATCTCCTTTCAAATAGGGGAATTCTCATACAATTTTTACCATATTGCTATCAAAATATGGAACTTTCCCCATAATACGCCATAAGTCTATCATACATAAAAACAAAAAGGGTTGCACGACGTGCAACCCAATACTTTTAAAGTATATTTTTAATCTCTTTCTTTTATATTACTAATTTTCTCTCCAAGTGGAGGATAATTATAGTGATATAATAATATATTTATTTCAGTAACATCATAAATTTTTTCATCTATAAAAAATCTTATAACCTTATCTAAAAAATCAGTTTTAGTTAATGAATAACCAGCCATATTATAAAACTTTTCTGTTTCAGGTAAAGATAATTCTAATCCTATTGCTAAAGCAGCAACAGTTTCTTTTGATGGTTGATGAGGTGGATTTAACTTAAAATTTACTACTCTAGAAAAAACAGATTTTCCTATTTGACACTTCTTATATAATTTTACAGAATCATATCCCTTTTCAACCATCAAGTTTAATAAATATTCTCTAAATAATATACCATCATCAATTTTGTTTTTAAATATTTCAAATTTATTAGTAAGATTTGAAGTATTTTCTAAAATAATATTAACATTAGGATTTTTGATAATGAATCTATTTTCTATTATTTCATTTAATCTATTAAAAATAGGTGAAATGATAATACATGTTGAATTATCATTATATTCAGCCAAAATTTCAACAATCTCATTACTAATTAAAAATATATTATTATCAAAACTACTTAAATCAAATAAAACATAATTCAAATCATCAGTTGTAATATTTTTTATTATTCTATCAAATGCTTCTAAAAATGAATCAACATTTTTATTTTGACCAACACCAATATTAAACTCTTTAACACTATTATTAAATACAACTTTAACTTTACCTTCTTCTAAATCAATAGATGGAATAATTAATGTTTTATATTTAATATTACTATTTATATTATTTAATAGTTTAATTATCATTTACAACCCCCAAATATTAAAGCATTATAGTACAAACTGGTCTAATTCCATTTTGTGTAGAAGTCGTTAATGATGTAGTAATTACGCCACCATAACTACAAATATTAGATTTATCATTTTCAATAGAATCTCTTAATAGCCATGAACTATATGTAGAATTAACAATAACTCCTTGGCACTTTGCGTAATCAGTAGCTATTGCCTTCTTGTCAGTTACTGATGTATAATATTTTTTCACTTCTGCTTCTGACATCAAATAAATATTATCAATAACGTCAAAATATAATGCCGACTTAATTGATACATCGATAGATTCTGGTGCGTTGTTACTAATAGAACTAGATACTATTATGTCTTTTTGAGAATTACTTAATGCCATATCATAAAAAGTATCATTTAACCAGTTTCTAATATTTGATAAACAATAACTATTTATAATTTTTGAATTTAAATCATCCAATGAAGAATATGAATTAGTAGGATCACCCCAAAAATCCTGACTATCTAATAACTTATTACTTGCTATTAAAGCTATACCATCATTTTCACTTAAAATATTCCATACAATAGGTTCATACTTAAACCAATAAACTGTACTAGTATTATAACCGTTAGTTACTTGATTTGTTGTAGTTCCAGAGGCAGTATTTGTTGGTCTACTTTCAACCATATATACACCTCTATAATCAAATGTACCATTATTGTCATCATCTATATCAATATAGAACATTTTCTCAAATAATGATTCAGTCTTATAATACTCATATTTAGTCCAATTATAAGTATTACTACTAGTTGGTTTAGTACCTGCTTTAGAATTTAAACTACTTATTTTTGTTGAATCTGTAACCTTTGTTTGAGGATAAGAACCAAAACTAATTTGTTTACTAGTCAAGCTTTCTCTATAATAATTCTTTAAAACTGCCTTAACTTCAACATCTTTATTTGCCATTGTAAAACTATATTCATTTCCAATAGCTTTTAATTCATTATCAAGATACCATGCCATTGAATTAGTACTTGAAACATTACTTGCAGTTAATTTTACTGCATCACCAGTTGAATAATAACCTTCTCCAGTGATAGTAATGCTTGATGCCTCATTAATCACTGATACTTGATTTTTCTTAATTATAAATTTTAATTCAATATTAACATCCTTATCACTCATAGTAAAATCAAAAGATTGATTAATAGATTTATAAACTGAATCAACATACCATCCATCGAATTGATATTGTGAATTAGGATTTGCTTTTAATGTTAATGTTTTACCTTTTGTAACATTTATTTCTTTAGAACTATTTGAATTACATAATAAAACATTATTTTCAAACATTTCATCTGTTGAACTAAGATAACCACCAATTCCAACATTAATAGTCATAGTGTATTTTTCGAACTTTGCCAAATAATTAGTACTATCTTTTGTTATTGTTACTTCATATTCATATAATGTTGATATAGGATCTACTTCTGAATTCTTATACCATCCAACAAAAGAATAACCAGTCTTTTCTTCTGCTTTTAGCTTTATTTTACCTGATATATAACAATCACCATCATATGAAGCAGTACCATAATTATCATTACTTGAAGTAACACTAAATGGATTAGAAATCCATTCAATAGTATATGTATCTATATTCTCTATATCGTTTGGAATATTTATATCATATTCCATTCCACTACATACTATTGTATTTTCTCCATTTTTCAAAGAAAAAAGTGTATATCCTTGATACTTATTAAAAGTAAGCTTAATAGTGTAACCAAGCACAAATTCTCCAGTTAATTTATAATTCTTTTCAATGTTTTGATTTATTATAATAGGCATTTCAACCCATTTAGCATAATAATTCATATCACCATCTACTTTAAATGTGATTGAAGTTATTATTTTACCGTCTTTATCAGTATATGGGTTCAAAGAATCTTCACTATCAAACCAACCTGCAAATACATACCCATCTGGAGCCTTTGTTGCATCTAAAGATAGTGTGGCATTTGATTCATACTCAGCCTTACCAATACCAGTTATCATTTCATAATCATTATAATTCGATTTTACTGTAATATCATATTTCTTAGGTGAGTATTCAGCGATAAGTACCATATCACTAACTACTTTTTCTAATTTAAGGTCAATAACTCTATCCTTATATTTCCAGTTTTTAAAATCATATCCATATACTTCGCTAGTAATACTATACTTATTCAATGACTCTCCATCATTAAATTGCTTTTTTTCGTACTTAACGCCTTTATCGTCTCTTAATACAAAAACAACAGTATGCTTTTCATTATCATTATCTAAGATTTCAATATTATTATTTATAATATCTAACATTCCTAATCCATATAATTCTTCAAAATCGCTAATGTTCATTTTTATAGAAACATTTTTTAAATTATCATGTAATTTCAAATTATCATGTACTATAATATTTTTATTCTCAGAATCAGATTTAATATTAATTTTATTTAATGATTTCAAATAGTAATTATTAAAAGGATTTTTTAAAACTTCTACTTTATTAACAAAAGTTATTTCTTCTAAAGCATCCATTCCATAAAAAGAATTAACGCAGATATATCCGCCTCTTACTTCTAGTTTCTTTATACTATTATTAATAAATGAATTATTAGAATCTGAAGTTAATTTATAATATTGATTTAAATCTTCTCCATATAAATATGCAATACTATTATTATTATCAGTAGTATTTCTATTCTCTCCAATAAAAGGAATAACCAATTCCTCTATAGTAACATTATCTTTTAATATACCTTTATTTATTTTATTTATTCCATTATCAGGAAAAGAAACACTTGTTACATATTTATTTTCAACTAATATTTCACTATCAAATTCAATTAATTCTTTATAATCTTCAGGTATATAAAAACTAATTTTTATATTATTTAATCCAATAAAATAATTAGTTGTTTTCATTATATCTTTATCATATATAACTTTCTTACCATCAATTGCAAGTGGTAAATTAATATTCTTTTCATAAGGAGAAATAACTATATTATTTACAACATAAGAACTCTTATCTTCACTTTCTGAATATGATAATATATAATTTGCGTCATCTTGATAAAAATAGTGATTACTTATATTTACAAAACGTACAATGCCAAAAAATATAATTGTAAGAATTATTGAAAAAATAAAACGAATTGAATACTTTTTTATCAATACATAATCAGATATTTTACGTTCTGATTCATTCATCTTTTTTTCCTTTCTATGCCATTTTATAGCCGTAATAAAGCATAGGAAAATAAAGATTGATATAGGTAATATAGTTAATAACACTTCAGAAACAATAACTGATTTAAAGAAAAATGGAATTAATTTAGATGCGAAATCCCACCAAAACAATGATGAAAATAAAAGTAACAATCCTATAAATAACAATATTCCAGAACAAATAAGTATTGTTCTTTTTGAATTAAAAGAATTCTTATCATCAGTTTCATCACTTTTGTTTTCTTCTTCATATTGATTATCTTCTTTATTTTTTTCATCTTCAATTATATCTTCTTCTTGATAATCTTCACTATTCATAAGATCACCTCCAGTCTAATAATACTATTTTTTAAATAATTCATCTAAAATCTCAATAATTTTATTTGATCTGCTATGTCTACCAAACAATATTGATAACTTATTATCAACTTCTCTTTGATGTATTTTTTCATTAAATAATTCACATATTGTTTCCCACTTATCATTAGCTTTAATAAATTCTTCTTCATAATATTTATATTCTTTAGCATTAATAATATTATTAACCGCATTATAATAGCCACCAAATTCATCATCATCCAAATTTATAGATACAATAAATTTACTTAATAATGGATAAAATTTTTTGTTATTGTTAATCAAATTTTTAAAATTAATAATATCATTTAAATTAACATAATAACAATTCTTTAAATAATAATCATAAAGCCATTTAATATTCGAATTATTACTTATAAATTTATATCTTTCATCCATATTATATTTTGTAAATAGATCAGCAATTATATCTTTATATAATTTTGAATATTTATAATCAATATTTTTATTAATATGTGATAAGGCATCTTCATAATTATTCTTTATAATGTATTCATAAATATAGTGGTTTTTATTATCATAATTACACTGACCATATATTATTTCATTAAATAATGCTTTCATATTTTTAATTTTTACTAACTCGTCATAATATTTAGAAACTAAATCAAAATCATCCTGATTAGATACATTATCAAAGAAATTATTTAAATTATAATTATCAATCTTAATACTATCACATACTTCATTATTTAATTCACATACAATTTGTCTTCCTTCATTATCTAAATCAAACCAATATGAATTAAATATACTTGATACAATTCTAGATATAATATCATCAACAATTCTATCATTTGACTTTATATTTACGAATTCTTTATATAATGCTTTTAGATTATCATTTATATTTCCATCAAAAATTCTTTCAATATATCCATTAATTAATGGATTAATTAGTTCTTCTTCTTTATTCTTAACAAATCCTTTGTATAAACTAATTAAATAATTTAAATTAAGATTATTAGAGTCTAACTCTTTATAGAACCATTTTATCTTATTATATTGCTTTATAATTTCTACTTGTTTATCAATATTAAATAAACTAAATAATTTAATAAATATAGATTTGAATGTTTCATAAAACATATCTTCACTGAAATGCTTATTTGTATATACTAAAATATCATCATAATAATGATCAATAAATGATTCTAATTTATTATTATCATTAGTAAATTCATATTTGCCATATTTAATTTCATCAAGTTTTTTTGAAAAATCCGTCTTAGAATATAATATATCAAAATATGAAAATAATTCATCTTTT
>JAFXXC010000028.1 GCA_017542485.1 Acholeplasmatales bacterium | reverse complement strand
TCTAACTTTTACATTCTTACTAAAGCTATCTCCTTCTTTATATGCCTCTGAATATAGATTTGATACATAAAAGAATTCTCTTCTTCTAAATTTATCTTCTTGTGGTCTAATCTTTTGAGCTTCCATATTTATATGTACTACTGAATCTTCTTCACTTGATTCATATCTTACATCAAATATCGCTCTTCTTCCATTTACACTTCTTTTTGCCTCTAAAGGCTTACATTCTGTTTTTTCTGGATTCAAATTTAATCCACATATCTTATTTACATAACCAACTAATAAATCAGGATGATTAGAAAATACATCCTTAAATACCTCATCTGTTATACCCAATAATTCTCTTTTAATATTCATAATTTTACTTCTCCTTATATTTTTAATTATGAATAAAGGAAAAATCCCTTTCTCAAAAGCGAAAAATCCTGCTCGTTTTCGAGTGCTATTTTGATAGTTTTCTTTCAACAAATATCAATTTTATTTATAAAATACAAAAAAGTGCATTCCCCGATGAGATTTGGGGGAATACACCAGATTAATTAATTAAAATGTTATACTTCAGTACCTTGGAATGTTGCACTAGCACCAGTTAATGTAAATTTACTATAAGTACATGTTGAATAATTATAAGAAGAACCATTACGTCCAACATAAGTATTTTCATAATCAGATGATCCATTTGAAACTACAATAGAACCTGTAACATAGTCATTTGATAATGATACTGTGACATCAGCAGCAACTACTTCACCGGCAACACCACCAATTGAATATGCTGCAGAAATATCTAACTCAATTGAAGTATTTGAAACATTAATTGTTCCAGCCTTAGCGTAACCAACAACTCCACCAATGTAAGTATTACCTGATTCTATAGTTAAATCTATCATTGAATTATTTACACTAATACTTGCTGAACCTTGAATTTGTCCAGCAATACCGCCTATTATTTTTGCACCAGATGTAGTACATGAAACATCAATACTAGAGTTAGTTATGCTTATCACTGTTGAATTTTGTACATATCCAAATAATCCACCAATATATTGAGTACCAGCAACACTACAATTTTCAATTACTAAATTTGTTATTGCTAATGATGGATTATTTCCATGAGCTTGAGGCACTGTTCCTATTAATCCAATTGTTTTTGATTTTGAAGTATTCATTGAGCAATTAATTAAATATACATTTTTGATTATTTCATCATCATAAGTTCCAGCAGTTAACAATCCTAAATATTCTAATGAATTACCACCATCACTTACTACACAATCTTTAAAAATAACATCTTCGATTGTACCTTGATATGCATTACCAAAGAAACCTAGTTGATTTGAAGTATATGTAGGTGTCCAATTACTAATTGTATATCCATATCCATTTATATTTCCTGCCCATGCATTTCCTAATCCAGTATAAGTTGAACCAGTCATATCAATATCATTTGTTAACCAAATTGTCCTTTGATTAGAAATAGCATTAACTAATTCAGATTCTGTTGAGACATAAGTTATACCAGATTTATTTAATTCCATATAACGTAAATATACAACAACATTTTCATCTGGTATTACAGTTTTATCAAAAATTTTTGTGAAATCTTCGTCTAAATAATATCTAATAAATTGATATCCAGATTTTGAAGTATCACTTGGATATGTTATAGAATCACCAGCTGCGCCAGTACAAGATGAAACAACATTTTCTCCATCCATAAATGTTACTGTGTATTTACCAGCTGAAACAGTTATATTAAATGTCTTATAAATAGTGTTATCAGCTTTGTACGTTACTGTTACAGGATATGTACCAACAGTACTAAAATCTACTTCTGTAATATCAATTTCATATTCAGTATCATCTAATACTCTTACACTATCATTTGAATATGTAGCAGTAACAGTCATACTATCATCGAAACTAGAGTTAACTCCATACGTACCCTTATAGTTTGTAACTGCAATATACTCAACTAAGTTTTCTTTCACTTCTATATTAAGATTCTTTGATTTTTCATTGTATGTATATGTGTATGAATAATTACCAGGTATATTTGTATCTACTGTACCAGAAACTGTATATTCTGAACTATCTAAATAGATAATATAACCTGTGCTATATTCTGCATATACTTTCAATGTTGATAAGTTTAAAGTATCACCTTCATACATTGATACTGATGATTTTGATAATCCTACACCAACATACTCTGAGTTATCTATTTGATTTGTTGAATTAAATACAATTGAATACAAATAGAATGCATCTCCACCAGCTCTCTCTATAACAACATCTTGAGCACTTTCAAAATAGAATGATACAGAGTCAACATTTGCATACTTATCGCCAATCTTATAAGCATGATATCCAGGATATGAATTAACAGTTACAGTAGTACCTGCTTCAACGCTAAATGAAATACTACCACCAACATATAAATCATCATTACCAGCTGTTCTTCTTTGACAATTAGTAAATGTCAAATCACCAACTGTATAATTGCCAGTTTTATTACAATCTGCCGGATCAAACTCATATGATGTTCCTGTAGTTGGAGCTGTACTATGGAATATATAATATGTATTATTATCTTGCTCTAATCCAGTATAAGGATTCCAAGCTAAGCTATATGATACATTACCATTAGTCTTACCAAAAATTACTGAATAGTCATAATAATCAGCTGCTTCAGCTGCAGTTAAATAAGTCATACCATTTTGAGTTTCATTAACTGCACTAGCACCTCTATTATTATATTCTACATATTCTACTGTAGATAATGTTGGTGCATTCTTTCCAGTTGAATCCCATGCAACGTATCTTTGATTCTTTGTTTCATTTGTTGTATATGCTGCAGTTGATATATGAGAATCTAAATTACATTCAATTACAGATACTTTAGAATATGCATCCCAAGCTCTTGCTATAGATGTATTAGATGAAGTTACTAAATCATCTTTAGTGAAATCGCATTTATAATAAATAGCACCATATTTTACTGAATCAGATCCATTTGAACTATGAGTACCCTTAAATGCATTAATATATCCACCATCAGTTGATCCGTTATAAATTGTATGGATATCGCAGTGATCAAATAATGTTGTATTATTAGTACCAAATATAAAATCAGTTACACCCGAAATAAATGTATTATAGAAATATTGACGTCCTTTAAATAATTCTATTGTATCTTGGTAACCTAAAAGTGAACAATTTATCATGACAAATTGATCTGCTCTAATTAAAATTGCCAATGCTCTATGTTCATCAGTTTTATCCATATCGTCAAAGAACTTATAACAATTCCATTTATTAGAAATTGTTAAATTATTCATCTTACAATTTGTAGCACTTTCGTTAACCTGTACAGTTTGTGTAGAGTTTGTATCATGTGTGAAACCATTTGTATCTTTAACACCATAAAGTGTATCAAATTCAATTATAGTTGCACTAGCAAATTCATCAGAATCATAATTATCATCTTTTGAATAAGTTCCTTTTACAATACCAACACCATTTATTGTTAAATTAGCTGTAGTTATTTCAAGTTTTTCACGATAATAACCAGCACCAATATTTAAAATCTTATTTGCTTCATAAGGCACTCTATCAGTATCTTGTAAGAATTCTAAGGCTTGACTAATAGTAGTAAACATATTACCTTTAGCACCATCAACAGCACCAATTTCACCTAAATAGTCCTTATCTACTGTTACTACATAATTATCTTGTACATCCCTACTAGGTAAAGTATTGACAACATAAACATCATAATTAGCAGTACCATATAAAGTATTAACTGTTAGTGTTTGTTTTCCCGGAACTCCTTTTTCAAAGCCAGTAACACTTAAAACACTATATGATGTATTATTTCCATCATCTATATACGGAGTAATATTATCTGTATCTAAATCATCAGTTGTTTTATAAATAGTTTTTGCTTTACCATTAGTAAAATTACCGTAACTACCAGATGAATTATTCATATCAAGTAGAATATCATATGATTCAATAGTTGATAATGGATTACTTGTTGGTCTTACTGAACCTACCTTTGAATTTACTGTATTAGCATCATTTGACAACTCCAAAGAAACACGTAATTTACAGTTTTGATATGTTTCTACTGGAATATCAGTTATTGTATAAATTACATAATATTTATATGGATTATCACCATTTTCATCTTCTTCATCTATAGCAGATTTAGTTTTTAATACACTTCCATCCATATATGCTAATTTACTATAAGCTACAGTAGATTGTCTTGTACTAACAGTAAGTGCATTATTTACTGAACCATCAGCGTTATATAATGCTCTTGTCCATATGGCATCAACCTTCTCGGATGCTATAGCACCGAAGAATCTAATAGATACTTTTCCTTTACTTTCATCATAAGCATATTGACATCCGATTTTAGGCTTAACTATTTCTGATGTTTCATTTTCTGCCATCAATACAGGATATTCTAATTTATCAGATGAAAAACCTTGAGCAAAAATACCATCTTCTGCTAAAGTACTTTCATTAAATGATAAGTTTTCTTCTATATAAGAATTGGTTTGATTGTTGCTATTAGATATAATTACACCAGTAACACCTACTGCTAAAGCACTTGCACCTAAAATAGATGCTAAAATAACATTTCTCTTTTTCATTAGTTACTACCTCCAAATCCTTCAGAATCTGGATCATTACTATCACCAATTATAGGTGATTGATCTTGTGTATCTAATCCTGGACTTGTAGCAACAATGTCTTCAATTTCAACGATTTCTTCTTCGATTTCTGGCTTTAAATACTTTTTCATTTTCAATCCTCCATTTAAAAATATCCTGGTTCACTCCATGTTCTTCCATCATCAGGTGTAACACTACCACCATTAGTAGATGTTGTACTTGTTGTAGTAACTGTAGTAGTCGTTACTGTATTAGTACTTGTTGTACTATTCTCACTACTTGTTGTAGTATTCCCTGTAGGTGTAGATTTACTACTTACTACAGTAGTTGAATTATTAGTACTTGTACTTTCTTTATTACCACTATCATTACAACTTGCCAATATGAAAATGGAAAATAACAAAATAAACCAAAATACATTCTTCATTTTTGCAAACCTCATTAAGATTATATCTTAATAAAATATTAATGTAAACGCTTTTATTATAATCAAACAAAAAAGGTATATAAGAATTTTACTTATATACCAAATTTATTATAAATTATTTTCTCTTATAAATTTAATAAATGATTCTTTATCAATAGGTTTAGAATAGAAATATCCTTGAATATAATCAACCTTCATATTCTTAACTTGATTAATTTGATCTTGGTTTTCAATTCCTTCAAATACTATCTTATGACCTAATCCTTTTATCATATCAATTGTTGAATTCATTACAAATGAAGCGATTCTATTATCAAAATATGAATTAACCATAGATTTATCAAATTTAACAATCTTAACTGGCATTTCAATAACATAATTCAAATTAGAATTACCTGTTCCAAAATCATCTAATGAGAATGATACTCCATATTGTTTTAATATTTCCATATTCTTAAGTAATGTCAATCTAGTAGATTGTCCTGTTTCAGTAATCTCTAAATTAATATATTTAGGATTGATATTATATTTTTCCATAATATCAATATAACTTTTTGCTAAATTTTCTTGCATACACTGAACTGCAGATAAATTTACTTCAATATACTCAAGTCCTAATTCTTCCATATTATTTTCTGATATAAATTTGCATACATCATCAAATACCATTTTACATAATTCAACAATTCTTCCATCATGCTCCATATCCTCAATAAAATCACCAGGATAAATTAATTTACCATCTTCATCCCTTAATCTTACTAATGCTTCTGCAGATGTAAATACTAAATCATTATTTGAATAAATAGGCTGTAAGAACACTTCAACTCTCTTCTTTGAAAATGCTAAATCACATTTCTTTACCATTTCAAATCTCTTATGAATCGTATCCGCAACATCCTTACTTACAACAGTAATCTCATTTTCAAAAGTATGACAATTATCAATCATATATTCAATAGATTTTAATAAATCAGCCTTACCATTAAATAATCTAACATTCTTATACTGAATTACCTTAAATGGTATTTCAGATACAATATTATTCTTTCTATATAAATGTTCTTTAAAATTAACTATAGTCTCAGCTAATGTTTCATCATTAAAATTATCTCTAATAATAATGAAATTATCTCTATCGTTTTTAAATATCTTATCAGGATTAAATTCTCTTAATAATTCTGTAACAGCTTTACTAAATACATTATTACCCATTATTGAAGATGCTATCGCATTATCATAATCGATAACTAATAATTCAATACTATTCTTTTTACCATAAAAACTATCTAAATATTCCTCAAATGCTCTTTGATTTAAAGCACCTGTTACTCTATCTAAATTAAGTGATGGATTTTCAAGCATGATATATATTACCAATGCACCTAAAGTTTCAGCGAAGGATACACATAAAACAATAACACCTAAATCCGCAAAAACATAATTAATTAATCCTTGTACTGCAGCTCCTAATAACCATACACTTAAGAATATACATACACCAATAAATCTTTTTCTATACATATTCTTCTTATTACCAATAGCGAAACCTAATGTTAATCCCATAAATATAATAGTTTCAATATAGGTAATAATAACAGGAGCGCCCTCAGTATAATCATTTAATCCATTATGATCATAAACTATATTAAGAGGTAATACTAATATTAAAACAACACCAATTAATATTACACCTAAAAATGAAAAATTAGTAACTAACATCTTTGAAGTAGATGGGAATTTAACATCTAACAATACATAATATAATCCACAATAAACTATACCAAGTACAGATATTAAATACAATTTACCACATAATACTGAAAAGATAGAATAAGATAATCCAGGAGTGTTAATCAATACAATAGATGTTATATCTAAGAATAATGATATGAATATAAATATACTTTGATATAAGAATAATTTATTTGATTTAACTGCAGCTTTTCTATCATTAAAATAAAAGATAAAAATAACAATCATTACAAATACACCAGCTATTTGAAGCATTATATTCATAAAACCACTTCTTCCTAACATTACTTCATTTTAATTTTATTATATAAAATTGCAAATTGCAACAAAAATGCTCATTTACTAAAAATACCAGTGCTCCATTTTACCAGCACTGGTATTTTATATTATTTACTTGCTTTATTATTTTCTTCTATTTGTTTATTTTTGTTTTTTGATTTGAATAAATTATATAATAATTTAAATATACTTTCTACAGACTCTAAAACAAATCCTGTACCTAATAAATAAACATGAGTTAAGAAATGTTCTTTATTCTCTTCAGGCTCTATCAATAACCATATTGAAAATACAATCTCAGTTATTGCAAAAAGCAAATTAATAATTGAAAAAGCCTTTCTCTCATGAATCTCATGTAAACCTTCATTAATTTCAATTGTAGATGTAACAACAGTAGCTACAGCCCACATTACACTTATTTTATAAACATTATTATGGAATATTGTTAATATTAATACACCAATAATGATATTTAATAGAGAACTCGCTAAATGATTATGTACTCTCTTATATTTTCTTTTTACAATCTCTTCTATAAATTCCAAAAATGCAGTTATTATTAAATCAGCACCTACAATTAGATAAATATATTCTTCTATTCTTTGATTTAATACTAATATTATTATTCCACCAACTAAATAAAATATTATTTTAAAAATAGATAAAGTACTTGCTATTTTTAATATCTTTTTAAATGTTATATCGATTAAATTATCCATATATAATCATCCTTACTTTTTAAATTATAATTTGTCATCAATTGTTCTATTTTTATTTATAAAAATAACATTAACATTGGCAGATCCTGCAGCTTTTAAATCAACTTTATTTGGTGTAATTTTATTAATTTCCATATAACTAGCATCATTATCTACAACACTAATTACATCTAAAAGATCATCAATTGTTTTACCATCCATAAGATAATCTTTAATGAATTTTAATGATGAATTTGTTTTAAGAATACCAACTATATTTGATTTTTTATTTTCTTTTATAACAAATAAAATATTTTCCATATTTAATTTCCTTTCCGTGATGATCAGATAATGCATTTCCTAATGATATATATATATTATCTGAAATACAAGTAATCCAATAAACAATAATAATTCAATTATGAAATATAATTTAAATTTTGTTTTTTCCATAACATCACCAAATTACATATATAAATTAATTAATAATAAACTTAAACTTCTTTTCAATTTTTTATTATATCATATTATTATATCAATCATAACTAACAAAACTATTTTTTTAAATAAGCATATTAAAACATTTTTATTTTTTTAATAGTTTTATAACATCATCATTTTATGCAGTGATGGTTTAATAAATATTGAAAGGATAAGTGATACAAGATATTATCTTTTTGGTTCTGGTAAAACATCATTTTATGCATTTGATATTAATTATAATAATGATTCTATAACAATTAGTAACACTTACTTTTGAAAATTGTTGACGAATTTTCCGTTTTTTTGGTAGAATTCTACTAAAATCAACAAACGTCGGAGTGATTTGTGATATTTTGTCGGAGTGATTTGCGGTATTTCAAAATTTTTAGCACCATTAAATCGCCTCATTTGTAGAAACCGTAAATTTTAATATATAAAACGGCAGAGAAAAAGCCGATGTTACCTACTTCTTATCTGGTAAATTTATTGTGGTAGTTGTGGTTCTTTGAAGGTCGTAGCAAAGGGTACTTCTAAAACTGGTGCTCCTTATTACTATTACAAGTGTGCAAAGAAAATTAAGAACACACATAATTGTAATAGAAAACCTTATAGAAAAGAATTCTTAGAAAAATATGTTTATGATTCTATTATTGAAAGATTAAATGACTCTTCTTTTTTTGAAGAGGTAGCTACTAAAACTGCTGAAGTTGTAGACAAAGAATTCAAAGATACAACTAAAGAAAAAACTCTATCAAAAGAATTAAAAGAAATTGAAAAGAAATTATCTAATTATACTAAAGCTATTGAGATGGGTATTTTTAATAATACTACTCAACAAGCTATGGTTTCTTTAATTGATAGAAAAGAAAAAATCCAAACTGAATTATCAATTTTGGATTTAAAGAAAGAATCTATTATTACTCCTGAAGATGTAATGAAGTATCTAAATAGATTTAAAGATTTAGATTATAATAATCCTTCTAGTATTAGATTTTTATTTAGCGTATTTTTAAAGGCAGTTATTATTACGGATGACGATGATATAATCGTCATCTGCAATAACTCCGACAAACAAAAAAACGAACCCTTAAATTATCAAGAGTTCGTATTCAATCAAACTGGTGGAACTAAAGATTTCAAATACGAATTAGTCGTTATGAAAGACTATTTCTACTTTAATGTTAAATCCATCTATTCTTCTTCGTAATAATATGAATAATCAATACCTTTCATAAATATTTCTCTATTATCTACTTCATCAGTTAATGCATTTTTTAATAATTCATTTATATGATTTGGATACAAAACGCTTTCTTTCATTGCATTTAAATACTCTTTTTTGTCTATTTTTGACCAATCGACACATTTTCCAATATTCTTTTTAAAAATCAAGTCAAGCCATAATCTTGTTGATCTACCATTTCCTTCCAAAAATGGATGTGCAATATTCATTTCAATATACTTTTTAACTATTTCATCATATGTGTTTTCAGGCATCTTTTCAATTTCAGACAAAATAGTAGGAAGATAATCACCATTAGCAAACATAAAACCACCTTTTGAAATGGTTTTGGTTCTTACTTTGCCTGCGAAATCAAATAAACCAGCAAATAAATAAGAATGAATTTGCTGTAGTCCTTTTATAGTACCAACTTCAAATGTATCAAGTAATTCATTATCAAATAGAGCATACGCCCTTTGTTTACTTTTTCCATCTATAGTATTATCAGAATTTGTAAACCAATCCAAAAATTTCGAACCTTGATTAGATGGAAACTCTTTTGCAAGCATTATTATTCCATCAGTATTTAATGTATCAGAGTTATATTTTTTACCATCTTTTGCTTCTAATTTCAGTTGGATAGTGGCACTAACCAACTCACTATTATTCTTCTTAAATTTATTTTTTAAATATTTCCAATAATTACGTGTTTTGCTATAATCGTCTTCATTTCTAATAGCACTAATGATATCAAGGACACTAAAAAACCAACAATTACTATTGTTATCCCAAACAGCTCTTACTGGTTTATCATTATAAAATCTAATTGATATTTTACCCATTTTAATCATGTCCTCTCTATGTATCTATTATATCATAATGTTAGACAAATCCCAATTACTATATAAACAAAAAAAAGGCATTTTCTGCCTTGATTTCTAAAACTGGTGGACCCTTGGAGACTCGAACTCCAGACCCACTGATTAAGAGTCAGTTGCTCTACCAACTGAGCTAAGGGTCCATGTATAAGATTAAAGTCATTAAATAATGACTGCGATATTAATTATACATTTTAATTTTTTTTTGTCAACATAAATTTTATCTTTTTTATCATTTTTTATTTTATTTATTGTTATAATGTGAGATAATTTTATCGGTGAGATGAAATGTATTCTATTTTATGTGATTATGATGGCACTTTAATAAAAGATAATGGTGAAATTGATGATAAATATATCAATGAATTACAAGAAATTTGTGATAATAATCACTTTTTCTTATTATCAAGTTCTTCATATAATGAATTATTAAATTTTAAA
This sequence comes from Acholeplasmatales bacterium, assembly GCA_017542485.1. Classification (GTDB taxonomy): domain Bacteria; phylum Bacillota_I; class Bacilli_A; order Acholeplasmatales; family Anaeroplasmataceae; genus Anaeroplasma. The sequence continues at coordinate 35,524 of JAFXXC010000028.1, read as the reverse complement.
AATAAATATTATTTAAATATAAATATTTTTTCATTATCTTCTAATATCTGTTTAATTGATAATGAAATGATCATATCAAGAATACCTAAAAATATAATTAATTATTTAATTCAATTATATAATAGATATATTTATACAGCATATTCTGAATCAGAAAATGATGTTGTTATATATAGATATCAAGAACGTTTAGAAGCATTTTATCCTAAAGGAGATAGAAAAATAGAAAATATTATTCATGATGATAGACCTTCTATTACTTTTGCTATAGATAATGAATGTACTGATTCATTCTATAAAAAAATACATTCATTAACATTAGGATATAAATCATTAGGAAAAGATAAAAACAGAGAATTAATAACTATTTATCAAAAACATATAAGTAAATCTGATGGATATTATTATATTAAAAATAAATATCCAAATGATAAAATTATTAGTATTACTGATTCTATATTTGATTATGATATGTTTGAAAAAAGCGATATTAAAATCGCTATGAGGAATTCTGATATGGAATTAAAAAAACGCTCCGATATTATTACCCAATATGATAATAACGAATCTGGAGCGATTAGAACTTTATATAATATCTGCCATCTTAAGTAAATAGATGGCATTTTTTGTTTCACATTTGCCAGGCTTTATTTGATAATCAAATGATATCTTATCATCATTATATTCTTCATTAAAATGGTAATTTAATATTCCTTCTGCTTCACATAATTCGAAATCATGTGTTGTAATAATAAACAATTGGTTATTATTGTTTAGTTTTTCTATTACCTTTAATGAAGCAGTTATTCTATCCTTGGCATTAGTTCCTTTAAATATTTCATCTATTAATATTAAACATTTATTATCTTTAATAGCATTATTTATTTTCTTCATTCTTAATATTTCCGCATAGAATGTACTAATACCCTCTTGTAACATATCATTAGCTCTTAAAGATGTATAAATATCTAAATAGTTTGAGCTAAAGCTTTTAGCAGGTACTAATCCACATGCATTAAATAAAGTTTGACAAATACCTAAAGTTCTCATAAATGTTGTTTTACCACTCATGTTACTACCAGTTAAAATAACACCTGAAGACAAATTAAATGTATTAGGAATACAGTTTTTAATTAATGGATGATACATATCAACACCCTTAGTTTCACCTAAAGTTGGTATACAATATATTTCATTATCCATACCAATATTAGCAAGTGACATCATACACTCAAGTTCGCCTACTAAATTAAAATAATCTTTTAAATTAGTAATACTTTGAGTTTTTTTATTAAATAATAATATTACAAAAAAATCAAAAGAAAATAATACATTAGAAATAATATTAAATAATATATTCTTCCTTGTGGATAATATATTTAATGTTGATTTTAATTTTTTAATATGGATTTTAGATTTTAAAGATTCTTCTTTTAAATTAGTAATGTACTTTGTATCAATATTTAAATTAATAATTTCATTTGATAAATCATAATAAGATTCAATCAAATTAAAATATTTAGTTGAATCAACTCCAAATACATCATTAATTAAGCATAATTTACATAAAATAAAATTAGCTATACCAAATATAAACAAATAATATGGATTAAATCCTAAAGATAATACAAGTATTAAATAAACTATAGTTCCAATAAATGATAATAAAGGTAATATAAATATTGGTTTAAATTTAATCTTATTTTCAAATATAGTATACATAGTATCATAATCTAATGTTTTAGACTCATTTTTAAATTGTGAAAGTGTAGCTTCAACATTTAATATATTCTCATCATTTGCCATTTTATAAATAGTATCAGTATAATCTTTATCCTTTTTATTTGTTGTAGTTAACGCATCCTTTAACTTTAACCTACCATATTTTGTTTTAGCTATTGATAAATATTGGAATAAAGAATTTTTACCAAATAAATCTAAATCACTATCTTTATAATCCTCTTTTTCTATTAAATCAGAACCTGTATCAAAAAATTTAGAATATTCTTTATTTCTTCTTAGATTATGACTCAAATAAACTTTTTTCAAATTATTCTTATGAGCTAATTCTTTATAGAATTTATATGTTGAAAATAAATATATTACAAATACTAAAAAACTAACACCAAATACAATCCCATATAATAAAGCATTATCCAATGTAATAAAGCATATAGCCCATACAATTACATTTAATGCTAATATTATTGATCCTAAAGAAATAATATTAGTAATAGTTTTTATTCTATTTATTTCATTTTTTAATTTTTCTTCATTCTTAAATTCTATCATACTACCACCTAAAACAAAGAGGGAGTATAAACTCCCATCTTATTTTATTAATTTTCTTTACTTAAATCGTATGGTTCAACATGCCAAATATCTTCATTATATTGACGCATTGTTCTATCTGTTGTAAAGAATCCACTCTTTGCAACATTCATAATTGACATATGTAACCACTTCTTTTGATCCTTATATAATTCATTAATCTTTTCTTGTGCTTTTGCATAAGAATCAAAATCCTTAAGGATGAAATAATTATCATTATATAATAAATTATCCCTAATTGTAGCAAATTCATTTTGATCTACACGCTCAAAGAAACCATTTGTTAATTGATCAATAACTTCATGAATTCTAGGGTCATTATTATAATATTCCATAGGATTATATCCACCATGAGCATAAAGGTCAGTAACTTCTTTTGCATTCATACCGAAAATAACAATATTATCATCGCCAACAAAATCATTAATTTCTACGTTAGCACCATCAAGTGTACCACAAGTAATCGCACCATTCATCATAAACTTCATATTTGAAGTACCAGATGCTTCTTTTGATGCTGTAGAAATTTGTTCAGATACGTTAGCTGCTGGAATAATTGTTTCAGCATATGTAACATTATAGTTAACAACAAATACAACCTTTAATAATGTATTAGTCTCATAATCATTATTAACCTTATCAGCGATAGTGTTAATTAATTTAATAATCTTCTTAGCAAAAGCATATCCTGGAGCACTCTTGGCACCAAAAATAAATGTATGAGGATAATAATTAGCCTTAAATTCAGGATCATTCTTTAATTGGTTATAAATGTACATAATATGTAGGGCATTCATTAATTGACGCTTATATTCATGTAATCTCTTAACTTGAATATCAAAAATAGAATTTGTATCAAGTGAAATTGATTGAGACTTATAAATCTTATTTGCTAAAGCTTGCTTACGAACGCGCTTCATATTAGCAAATGCTTCTTGAACCTCTGGATCATCAGCGAACTTCTCTAAATTAGGGAAGCACTTCTCTGGATCAGCTACCCAACCTGGACAATGCTTATTTAATATTTCAACAAGTTCAGGATTTGAATGTAATAACCATCTTCTATGTGTTATACCATTTGTCTTATTATTGAACTTGCCAGGATAATAATCATTAAATACCTTCATTTCAATATTCTTTAAAATTTCAGTATGTAATGCAGCAACACCATTAACGCTAAATGAACCATGGATTGCTAAATTAGCCATATGAACAGTATTATCCTTAATAATTGCCATATCATAGCATTCTTTAGCACCAGAACCATATTTATTTGCAATCTCAATAATTATTCTACGATTGATTTCTTCAACGATAGTATAAATTCTTGGCAATAATCTCTTGAATAAATATACTGGCCATTTTTCTAATGCCTCAGATAAAATTGTGTGGTTTGTATAAGCACAAGTATTTCTTGTGATTTCCCATGCTTCTTCCCACTCAAGGCCTTCAACATCTACCAAAATTCTCATTAATTCAGCAACAATTAAAGATGGGTGAGTATCGTTAATATGGAATACTACCTTCTTATGTAAGTTTTTAACTGTACCATATACTTTCTTATGTGCTCTAACTGCGCTATTAACACCAGCACAAACAAAGAAATATTGTTGCTTTAAACGAAGAATCTTACCTTCTTCATTCTCATCATTTGGATAAAGCATTGATGAAATTTCACGAAGCTTCTTATGATATTCAAATGCATCACCCTCTTGATCTCTATCACTAGGTTCTGCACTCCATAATCTTAATGTATTTACAACATGATTATTATCACCAATAATAGGTACATCATATGGAACAGCCTTTACATATTCTGCATCTTTATGCTTAACACGGATTTTACCATTATAATTATTGATATCAATATATCCATAGAATGGAATTTCGATTGCATCTTCATCTTTTCTAATTTCCCAAACATTTAAATCTTTTAACCATCTATCAGGATGTTCAATTTGATATCCATGTCTAATACCTTGTTCAAAGAAACCATAACGATATCTAATACAGTTACCATGAACAGGTAAACCTAAAGAAGCTACTGAATCCATAAAACATGCTGCAAGTCTACCTAAGCCACCATTACCTAAACCAGCATCAGTTTCTTGATGTTCTACTTCATTAAGATCAATACCCATCTCATCAAATGCTTGTTTAACAATTGGATAAACACCAGCATTCATTAGATTGTTAGTAATCATTCTACCCATTAAAAATTCCATTGAGAAATAATAAACCTTTCTCAACTTTTGCTTTTGTTGAATCTTGTTTGTTTCATGCCAATCTTTAGCTATATGAAATCTTAACATTTCTCCCAATACAACATATTGTTGATATGGAGTTGAATCCTTAAAGTCAACTGCGTACATATTTTCTACATTAGAAATAAACAATGACTTAAAAGTTTTTACGTCCTTGAAATTTGAACAATTCATTTCAAAGCACCCCCTATTTTTTTATTAATACAAATTTATTCTAACACAAATATTATAAATATTTGAATAAAATCTTATCTTTTATTAAACTAAAACGTTTTTATTCAATATTTATTAACGAAATATCATTACTATCATAACCACGTTGATATAAATATGATTTTATTTTATTTTTCCTAATATAATCATCAAATTTATTATATTTATCCTTAATTTTCTCATATAGCTTATTTAAATACTCAATATACAAATCATAATCAATATTATTTAAAGCTTCATTAATAATAGAAACATCAAATTTCTTTTGTTTTAACTTTTCATAAATCATCTTTTTTCCATTATAGGATTTAACTAAAGAATAAACTATTCCCTCAACTATTTTTGAATCATCTATTATTCTTTTTTCAACTAATTTATCAACTATTTTCCTTGATTTATCACAATCTAATCCTTTTTCAATCAAATATTGATATACTTCTTTACTACCTTTAGCATATTTTAAAGAATACTTTAATGCTTTATCATAATATAAATGAATATTAGAAGATTCTAAAGCTTTATCTAAAATAATTTCTTCTATTTCTTTATCTTTAAATAACTTATATTCTAAAATAGTATCTTCATCAAAAATATAACTCTTATCATCTATAATAACATTATAATTATTCTTATTTTTTATCTTAGATACACTTTTAACAATAGACATTATTAAACAAGTCCTCTTCTTTCATATTCTCCTCTTACCTCTTTACATGACGTAACAAAAGTAAATGCTTCAGGTTCATATTCTGATATCATTGAAGTAATTCTATAAGCTTCATTCTTATCCATTGTACATATAACCATAGTACGCTCTAAATTAGTATAGGCTCCAGTAACTCTTGAAAAAGTGACACCTCTATCTAACTCTTTATAAATTAATTCTTTTATACTATCAGGATTATCTGTAATAACATAAACAGTTCTTCTTGACTTAGCTGACAAACATATCCAGTCAATTATATATGCTTGCATAATAACACCAATTGAACCCCAAACTACATTTTCGATTTGATAAATATATGTAAAACCAACTTCTCTAATAACAAAACCAGCAAATATTACAATTACCCAATCAGTAAAATAAATAGTTACACTCATAGGAACCTTTAAATATTTGCTCATTATCTTTTGGAATACATCCATTCCACCAGTAGATCCATTATTTTTAATAGCAATACCAACACCAACACCTGTTAAAATTGAACCACAAAGTAGTGAAACAATTTTTATTGTAGTATTATCGGTAATACTATTTAGAAAATATTTATCATCAAATGCTCTTTCAAAAATGAAAATGACAGTTGGAGATAATAATGTCGCATATATAGTTTTAATAAAAAACTCTTTTCCCAAAAACAATAATCCAAATAATAAGGCTATACCATCAATGATATACATAAATATTGATGCAGTGAACCATTCCCATGAATGATTAATTAATGGTGTAAATAATATTGCAAGTCCCATTGTTCCACCACTAACTATTCCAGCAGGATTCAAAAAGAAAAAGAATCCAATATCCAAAATAATAACACCTAATGTGATTAAACAATATTGTTTAAATTTTCTTTTAACACCTGGATGCCTCATTCCTTCTTCAATTTTTTCAATCAAACTTTTGCTTTCTCTTTTATCCATTTTATTCACCAACACTATACTTCAAAAATGCTTCGATAAAACCATCAAGCTCTCCATCCATTACAGCTTGGACATTACCTTCCTCATAATTAGTTCTATGATCTTTAACTAAAGTATAAGGAGTAAAAACATAACTTCTAATTTGGCTACCAAAATTAATACTCATTTGTTCACCTTTAATTTTCTTCATTTCTTCTTCTTGACGTTTTAACTCAAGCTCTAATAATTTTGATTTTAAAATTTTAAAGGCAAATTCCTTATTTTTAATTTGGCTTCTTTCATTTTGACAAGTTACAACAATACCTGTAGGCTTATGAGTTATTCTAACAGCTGAGTCAGTTGTATTAACTGATTGTCCTCCTGCCCCTGATGAATGATATACGTCAATTCTAATATCCTCATCATTAATAATAATGTCATTAGCCTCTTCAATTTCTGGTGCTATATCACATGAACAAAATGATGTATGTCTTCTTGCATTAGAATCAAAAGGAGATATTCTAACTAATCTATGTACTCCTCTTTCGCTTTTTAGCATACCATATGCATATTTACCAATTACCTCAATTGTAACCGACTTAATTCCCGCTTCAGCACCTGGTTGATAATCCAATACATTTATTTTATAACCTTTTTTCTGAGCATAACGATTATACATTCTATATAACATCAACGCCCAATCCATTGATTCAGTACCACCAGCACCCGGATGTAATTCTAATATACAATTATTAAAATCATACTTTCCTGATAATAATGCTTTATTTTCTGCTTTTTCTACATTTAATTTAAATGAAGATATTTCATCTTCTAATAGCACCATATAATCATTATCTTCAAATGCAAGTTCAACATTTTCCAAAATGCTATCAAATGATTTTTTTAAATTATCATATATTTCAATAATTTCTTTAATCTCATTATTTCTTGAAATTATACCTTGTGCTTTATTTTGATCAGACCAAAAATTAGGATCATTAATTTCAGCATCCAGTTTCTTAGTTTCAATAGTTAATGATTCAATATTAAATGCATCATATAAATCATTAAGCTTACCTTGATATTCTTCTATAAATTTATTTATTTCGTATCTTTCCATAGTAACACCTAATTAATTATAATCTATATAATAGATTATTTCAATTTAAATAGAATTTACAAAGAAAAAATTCTGGTTATTTGCCAGAATTTCTTAATCTATTAATAAAATTTTCTACTCTACTTAATGCTTTCTTTAAATCCTCAATTGAATAAGCATAAGAAATACGAATAAATCCTTCGCCAGAATCTCCAAAAGCTGTTCCAGGAACTACAACTACTTTTTCCTCATTTAACAATCTTAATGCAAATTCATCACTTGTTAATCCAAATTGGCTTATATCTGGAAAAATATAAAATGCACCCATTGGCATAAACATAGGAATATTCATATTCTTAAACCAATTAATCAAAAATCTTCTTCTTTCATCATATGCATTACGCATATTAACTACATCATTATCACCATTTTTAAGAGCTTCTATTGCGGCATACTGGGAATTAGTAGGAGCACACATAATACAAAATTGATGTATCTTAGTCATTTGCTTTAAAATCTCTTCTGGTCCCATTGCATAGCCCAAACGCCAACCTGTCATAGAAAATGCCTTTGAAAAGCCGTTAACAACAATAGTTCTTTCTCTCATACCAGGAAGTGAAGCAATTGATACATGTTTAGGTCCATAAGTTAATTCAGCGTATATTTCATCTGATATAACTAACAAATCATGTTTAATAATAACATCACAAATTTTAACTAAATCATCATATTCCATAATAGCTCCAGTAGGATTATTTGGATATGAGATAATTAAAACCTTACTTTTATTAGTAATTGCTTTTTCAATTTCTTCAGGTTGTAATCTAAATTGATTTTCATTCTTTAAATTAATTGTCTTAACAACTCCACCACAAAGCTTAACACATGGTTCATAAGAAACATAACATGGAGTTGGAATTATAACCTCATCACCATCTTCAATGACACTTCTTAAGGCAATATCAATAGCCTCACTACCTCCAACAGTGACTAGAATTTCATTTTTAGGATTATAATCTAATTTATATTTAGTTTTATTATATTCACTAATAGCTTTACGTAAGCCTAATAAACCAGAATTAGATGTATAATATGTTTTTCCTCTTTCAAGTGAATATATACCTTCTTCTCTAATATGCCAAGGTGTATCAAAATCAGGTTCACCAACACCTAAAGATATTACGTCCTCTATTTCACTTGCAATATCAAAAAATTTTCTAATTCCAGATGGCTTTAAGTCAACTACCTTTTTAGCCAAAAAATCTCGCATTAGGCACTCACCATCATTCTTTCGTCTTTTTTCTCATCACTTAATTGAACACCATGGTCCTTATATTTCTTTAATACAAAATGAGTAGATGTTGATAGAACTGTTTCAAGTACAGAAAGCTTTTCAAAAACGAATCTTGATACTTCCTTCATTGATTTTCCTTCTATCATAACCATAAAATCAAATCCACCACTCATTAAATATACAGATGTAACTTCTGGAAATTTAGCAATTCTATCTGCTAAAGTTTCAAAGCCCATTCCTCTTTGTGGAGTAACCTTAACTTCAATTAATGCAGTAACGATTTCCTTATCAGTATTATCCCAATTAACTAAAGTTGTATATCCACAAATAATATGTTCTTTTTCCATATTAGCAATTTCGTTCGCGAGTTCAACATCAGATAATCCTAGCATAACCGCTAAGTCATGTAAATCTATTCTACTATTCTTTTCTAAATGCTTTAAAATTCTTTCTCTTAATGTCTCGTTCATCAAAATCACTCCTTCAAATATTTCTATCTATTTTACCATAATGAATTAAATAATTCAAATATTGAATAACCTATATTTAAATGTTAAAATACAAACATATTCGAGGTTTTTTTATGATAATTAGAGATAGACTTTCTAATGTCTATTCTTTAAAGAATAGATTATTGGGTAATTGCTTTACAATTAAAGATAAAATTGATTTTCATTATGAGTTTGATATTAGAGGTATGGAGGCACTTATTAAATGTGATTATTTACCTTTAATAAATGAAGCTATTGATGAATTTAGAAAATATAATAAATATGTTAATGTATTCTATAATGAAGATAGATCATTTTATAAAGCATATGATGAAATTCATACATTTAAATTACCAATTAATATTATCCAACCAAGTAAAATATTTATAGCTAATTCTTCTTTTGATTCAATTTCTAAATATCTAGAAGATAAAGAAGTATATTTACCTGTAACAATTTTAAATGATGAGTATGTTCTTTTAGATGGACATGCAAGACTTTATGCCAAATATAATGAAGATTTTAAAATGGTTAATGTTTATTTGGATGATTCATACCCTATTTTAGATGATTTAGTATATATGGCTAAAGAACAGAATATAACAAAAATCAACAATTTAAATGTACTAAGTGATGAAGAATATAAAGAATATTTAGAATTTATTAATTCACTTAAAGAAATTTAAAAAATCGTAGAATATTCTACGATTTTTTATTTAACTCTATCAATTTTTTTCTAATAATTGGATAATACTTAATAATTTTAGGATTAACATATTGCTTAAAATCAGCATAATTATCCTCTAAAATGATTTTTTTAAGTTTAGTAGATGAAATATCTATTCCACATCTATCTACCTTTAAATAGGCCAAATTTTGATAATCTTTATACCAATATTCACATTTTTCTTCTATACCATAAATAATACAATCAGGCATACCAATGACATTAATTGCACTTTCCATAACATATTTACCCCACTTTGGAACATCACCAACAGCTAAATCAGCAAGTGGAGCTATTATAATATTGTGATTATCATAAACACTTTTAATTATTTCTAACCTAAAATCATAATCAAAAGGATTTTCATATGTATTTGACTTATCACTAGAACCGATAAATATTAATACTTTTTCACAATGTTCTAATGCAGTATTAATTATTAATTCATGACCCTTATGAAATACTTGAAATCTACCTAATACAAGTCCTAACTTATATTCTTTCATTTCCATCTTCTCTTTCAAGTCTGAATTTGACAGATGCCTTTAAATATTTTAAATAATTTTCATCATCACACATAGCCTTAGCTTCACAATCAGATAATTTGGCTACAGGACGACCATTAACATATTGTAATTTAATAACAATATTAAGTGGTTCTACCATTGTATCATTAGTAACAAATGTTCCGATACCAAATGAAACTTTAGTTATATCTTTGTATTTTTCATAAATTTCTTGAGCTCTATCGAAATTTAATGAATCAGAAAATAATAATGTTTTTTCTTTTAAATTAACATCATATTTTTTATAATGATTAATTATCTTCTCAGCCCAAACATATGGATCTCCAGAATCATGTCTTACACCAGAATAATTATTAACCATTGAACGATTAAAATCTCTTAAGAATAAATCAGTTGTAACAGTATCTGTTAATGCAGTACCATTATCACCACGATATTCATCATACCAGTCCTTCATTGCATAATAATTTGTATATGCTAAAGGAATCTTATCAATACCTTGATACATTTGAACATATTCATGAGCATAAGTTCCTATTGGCTTAATATTATATTTCATTGCAAAATATACATTAGATGTACCAACCATATTATTTGTATTCTTAATTAGCTTATCTAATAATTCATCTTGCCATACTCTTGACAATCTTCTTCTTGAACCAAATTCAGCATATTTAAAAGTATATTTACCATTATTAAATGCTGATATTTTCTCATCAAGTCTCTTTCTTGCTGATTCTAACAATTCATAATAATTATACTTAAATCTGAAATAAACCTCATTAACTATTTCAAGCAAATATATTTCAAATTGCATAGCACTAAACATAGGTCCTTTTACAATAATATGTAATTCAGTACCATCCAAATAAGTTGTAACATAATCTCTAATTGGATGATACAATCTTAAAAATTCAACATAATCATCTTTAATAAATCTAATAGATTTTAAATATTCTAATTCCTTTTTTGTAAATCTTAATTTACATAAATAATCTATTTGCTCGTTAATTTCATCAAGCATTTCTTTTGTGAATTCAACACCTTCATTTCTACATTTGAAATGATATTCACCAGTTAAGTCTGTATGCTTATGAAATATAACTTGATTCATATTAAATTTATAAAGATCTGTATCAAGTAATGATACAATAATTGGTTCTAATTTCATTCTATTATCTCCTATATGACTTCATTGGCTCTATTTTATGTAAATTTATTCTATGTAAATAATCTATTCTTTCTTTAATTTTAGGATCATCACAAACACCAGTTCTAATATATCTATCTAAAACTTCATAAGTGAATCCAAGCTTTTCTTCATCAGATTTTCCACTCATTCCATCCTCTGGTGTTTTTTCTACAAACAATTTAGATAAACCTAATTCTCTACCAAGCTCTCTAACCTCTGTTTTAGTAAAATCAGATATTGGTGAAAAATCTCCAGCAGAATCACCAAACTTTGTTGAATAGCCAATATAGTCTTCACTTAAATTACATGTATTAGCTACTCTTCCACCATATAAAGCACAAATTCCATACAAAGTAGTCATTCTAATTCTAGCAGGTGTATTTGTTTTATATGCATCTACACTATTTGGATCATTATCAAATTCTTTACCTATTATTGATCTTAATGCTCCAACAGGTTCCTCAATATTGATGATATGATATTTAATACCTAAATATTTAACTAATGCCAAAGATACATCTATATCATGTTGAATACCACATGGCATTAAGACACCAATAACATTTTCCTTACCTAATGCTTCTACACATAATGAAGCTACTACACTAGAATCAGTACCACCACTAATTCCAACTATAGCCTTACAACCTTTACCATTTTCATTAAAATAATCTTTAATCCACTTAATTACTTCGTTTTTCATAAAATCACCTTAATCTATAAATTCAAATTCAAAATCAATTATTCTAACGGTGTCACCATTTTTTACACCTAATTCACGTAATTTATCATCAACACCAATACTTCTTAACATTCTTGCAAAACGTGCTCTAGCAATATCAGAATCAAAATCAGTCATTTGGAATATTTTTTCTATTTTCTCACCATAAACATTAAATACTCCATCAGGTTGACGTTCAACATTAAATGGCTTCTTTTCTTCTTCAAAATTATATTCAACAAAATCAAACTCATCATCTTCAAATAAATCAAATGCTTCAGTATTATCTAAAGTATCAGCGATTTTATATAATAATTCTTTTAAATTTTCTTTAGTAAAAGCACTTATTTCAATTATTGGCTCTTTGACATGCTTTTTAAACTCTTTTAAATTTTCCTTGGCTTCAGGCAAATCCATCTTATTAGCAACAATTATCATAGGTCTTTTTGATAAATTCATCTTATATTCTTTTAATTCATTATTAATTATCAAATAATCTTGATAAGGATCTCTACCATCAACAGCTGCCATATCAATAATATGGACAATTACTTTACAACGCTCAATATGTCTTAAAAACTGTAATCCCAAACCTAAGCCTTGATGTGCACCTTCAATAATACCAGGTAAATCTGCCATAACAAAATCCCTACCATCATCTAGTCTTACCATACCTAAATTAGGAACTAAAGTTGTAAAATGATATGCTGCTATCTTAGGTCTTGCCTGTGAAACACTTGCTATTAAAGTAGATTTACCAACAGATGGGAATCCAACTAAACCACAATCTGCTAATACTCTTAACTCACATCTAATGGATTTACTTTCTCCAGGTTCACCTTTTTCACACCAGTCAGGGCACTTAAATGTGTTTGATGATAGTGCCATATTACCACGACCACCACGGCCACCCTTGCAAGCAACAACTTCTTGTCCATTAACTGTTATATCACCAATAATTTTTCCAGTATTATCGTCAAATATTGTTGTACCAACTGGAACTCTTATAATTGTATCCTCAGCATTAGCACCATATTGTCCTTTATTTTTACCCTTTTCTCCTGGCTCTGCTTTAATTATTCTATTATATCTTAAATCAATTAGCGTAGATAACCCTTCATCACCCTTGAAAATAATAGAGCCCCCTTTACCTCCATTACCTCCAAATGGGCCTCCACGTTCAACTTTTAATTCTCTTCTATAGGCAACTATTCCATCTCCACCTTTACCGGCAGACACTTCAATCTTAACTTGATCTATAAACATAAAAGTCACCTCCAATATTATCATAAATTATAATTATATTATAATTATAGTTAGCATTATTATACAACTATACATATTTTTGTCAATTATTGACAAATGTAAATATCATTAATATTAAAATAAAAGTGGCTATCACTAGCCATTTAGTTATTCATTATCAATTATAAAGCAGGATATACAGATACTTGCTTTTTATCTCTACCCTTACGCTCAAATTTTACTACACCATCAACTGTAGCAAATAATGTATCGTCGCCACCACGACCAACATTAGTACCTGGGAAAATCTTAGTACCTCTTTGACGATAAAGGATTGAACCTGCAGTTACTACTTCACCATCAGAAACCTTAGCACCTAAACGCTTTGCTTCAGAATCACGACCGTTCTTAGTAGAACCAACACCTTTTTTAGATGCGAATAATTGAATGTCTAATTCAAATAACATTTTCTTGTCCTCCTAATTAATTCTTTTAACGTTCTTAGGATATTTTTTTGAAAGGGAATCTAGTAACTCTTCAAGTGTTGTAACAATTCCTTTAGTTACTTCATTATTGATTACATCGAAAGATGTATATCCCTTTTCCATTTTTACACTATTAAACTTATATCCTAAATTATCAACCAAATTAACTGTCATAGTTAACATACTAGATACACTAGCACATACAATATCATTACCATAATCCGAATAAAGAGCATGGCCAGATACATTCACTATGATGTTATCATTATAAATGATTTTATACTCTATCATTATAATTAAGCATTAATAGCTTCTACTACTAACTTAGTATAAGCTTGACGATGACCCTGCTTAGATGCAGAATGCTTCTTAGGACGATACTTGAAGATTGTAATCTTCTTGCCTCTACCATGCTTTTCGCACTTTGCAGTAACAGTAGCATCCTTTACATAAGGTTTACCAACCTTAACAGTCTTATCAGATACTAATAATACTTTATCAAAAGTATAAGTTTCGCCTTCAGCAACTTCTAACTTTTCAACGAAAATTGCTTGACCAACTTCTACCTTTACTTGCTTTCCGCCAGTTTCAATAATTGCATACATGTCGTATTACCTCCTTCATTTTTTAAGACACACTATTATGGTAGGATATATCCATTTATAACCATTTCTACGTGGTGCATGTTACAACAGTATATATTATATTATAATATGTTTATCAAGTCAAATACTTTTTTTATTGTTTATCGTCATCTACTAATCCGAAAATTCCACCTAAAAATAGTAATAAATTAAAGAATAAAACATTTAAAACAATTACAGCTATATATAATCCTTTAGTTTTACGTTTTACTGCCAAACTAGATACAATTATATCAATTAGTAAATAAACAGATGCAATTACAAAAACAATACCTAAAGTCTTTAATAATATCAACACCATATCAGCTTGCTCTGATAAAGATCCTTCAAATGAAGTATTAATTGTTCCATCAGCAATTCCCTTCATTATCTCTTGCTTATTTTCTGGATTTGATAATACCATAAAAACAATACCAGCAATAACTAATCCAATCGTTGATAATGATGTTAAAATAATACCAATAATAATTAAAACATTACCTGCTTTTTTCATATATAAAATCCCCTATGGTCTAAATACCGTATCTTTATTTAATGTCATATCTTGATTTTCTTCATCAGTAAGAATTAAGAATCCTGGGAATGTAGTTTTAAACACATCTCCCTTTAAAGCAATGGCAGCCTTTCCTCTTTCATCATCAATTGACATATAACCAACTGGTGCCATTAAAGGAATAATATCTCTTTCTTTACATATCTTTACTAACTGCAATCTTAATTCATTAGATACTACTCTATAATGAGGGTAAATTGATGGACAAATTACTACAGCGTATGTTTTACCATCCATCTTCATAACAATATTAGGTATTTCCTTTCTAGGAAAACCATCATCAACCTTAAATCCTCTTGGTAAAATAAAATTTTTCATCAAATAATCAGTTGCCATAGCAACAAGCATATCCAAATCAATTTTATCTTCCTCTTTAATATTATCAGGAATTCCAGGAGCCCAAATGCTTTCTGGAATATTTTGTTGAGAATTTACTTCTTCGTTTTTATTTTCTACTTTTTCATTATTCTGCATCTTCTACTACCTCTTCTTCATTTTTCTTTGTAAAAAATTTAACTATTTTTTTAGGGAAAAAGCTTGCTGTTGCCCAAGTAACTTGAGGAATCAACAATAACGTTTCCTTATAAGCGCTTCTTCTAATATCTTCTTTCGTAACAATTGCGCCATCAGAATATAAATATCTTCTACATACACAACCTATTCTAACTGTTAACAATGCATTTGCCGCACCATCAATAAAACTTTCCAATACTTTTCCTAACAAAGGCACTTCACCTATTGCATTTAAAGCACTCCTAGGCATTACATCATTAATAGTTAGATTTTCAAGTCCATCTGCAATTAATGCAGTGCCAAATACATTTAATGTTAATTTACTTAAATTCTTCATTGATGGTCTAAAACCACATGTAGTAACCAACTGTTTAATCATTCTTAAATTTACTGCAAAAACGGTCATCATATCAAATTTACCATTTTGACAAATAGCAGTTGAAATCATAACTGTCTT
This sequence comes from Acholeplasmatales bacterium, assembly GCA_017542485.1. Classification (GTDB taxonomy): domain Bacteria; phylum Bacillota_I; class Bacilli_A; order Acholeplasmatales; family Anaeroplasmataceae; genus Anaeroplasma. The sequence goes on along the minus strand of JAFXXC010000028.1, from coordinate 19,148 downwards.
TGCGTTAGTAATTATAATACCATTCAATTGTTTTTTTATACTCTTACCAAAAACATAACTAATATTAAATAATAATTCATCAGGATTATGATAATTAGTAAGCATTAGCTTTTGATCCTCTGGTAGATCATTATTCTTAACTATTACCTTAGCAACCTTCTTATATATCTTAACTGCTTCATCATGTGGTGTATCTGTCGATGTTGCTATTGATAAAGAAGGACTTTTAACAATAATTACAATTGGTCTAATGATACCAAAAATAATAAATAATACCATAAGTGCATAAAAGCCATATTCTAAATACTCATTAATATTTCTTAATCTAGAACCAATATCTAATATTGCATCAACTATCAATAGCGCAAAAATAATTAATGATGTTATCGCAAGCACATATAAAATTCTTCTTCCTGTCTTTTCTTTTCTTACATCATTTTTCTTCATAATTAGATATTAAAAGAACCATTGAAATTTTCGATTCTTAATGGATACAATGATTCTAATTCTTGCTCCTCCTCTTGATTTTTTGTACAATCAAATGCCACATATTTGGCTTTAGCCTGCGCATATCTAGCAAATCCAGCAATTAATTCTTCATTAGCGCCATAATAACTTGACGCCATCTTAACATGAACATAGGTACAGTTATCAACTACACTACCAATAATAAAGCCAAACACTTTTTCTTCTGTCATAAGAATCATACCTAATAGATTTAATTCATATAAATGCTCAAAACATTTTTTAATCATATTAAGCTTAGGATAAAAGCTGACATCTCTATTATCAATACCACGTTCTTCTCGATATTTAGCAATAAACTCTAATATCATATTAAAGTCATCTTTTTTCATAAGCTTATACATAAGATTCTTATTCTTTTTCTTAAAAATCTCACATGCCTTCTTTTGCTTACGATATCTATTGAAAACAAAAGTTAAATCACTGGCATTATATATATAGTTGGATAGATATTTATTTGGATACAAACTTATGCCTAATCCTTTATACTTCCTCTTAGTCTCATCAAGTACAGGACCCAAATAAAAATCTATACCTAATTCTGATGTCTCTAATTGCATTTCCACAATCGTCATAGCTAAATCTCCACCCATAACGGGAATCGGTGGAAAATAGCATTTACCTAAATTAGGAATCGTCACCCTAATAAAAATATATTCATTACCAAAACATATTTCCGGGTGATAAACATCACTCCACAAGAATAACCAAATGGGGTTATAATATGACAAAAAAGCGTTGGTATCAGCCAAACGTGTCAACAACTTTTTACAATCTAAAAATCCATAGTTATGAAAGTTTATCATAAAAACCACCACTTATCATAAATTATAGCATAATAAAAGACTATTGTCTTTATAAAAAAGAAAAAAACTACTGAAAAATTAATTTTCAGTAGTAATTAACTCTCCAACTTTTTCACCTAATTTTACAATAGATTCATCGCCATTATTAGTATTTGATATAATATCATCGTCTATTTTGATATTATCTTTAGTTATTAAAACAATGGTAGAACCGCCAAATTCAAAATATCCTTTTTCTTCTCCACGCTTAAATTCATATTCCTGATGATGATTTTTTATTTTACCAACCATAATGGCTCCTACTTCAACCATAATCATCTTTCCAAATTCAATTGTATCTAAAACAGTATATTCTCTTGAATTTCTTTTATAAAAATTATATTTTTCTAGTGCAATAGGATTAACAGTATGAAATACTCCCTTAATATGAATATTCTTTCCTTTTTTACCACTAGCCGGATATGAATATCTATGATAATCATCAACAGTCAATCTAAATATTAATAAATTACCACCAATAAATTCATCTGCCAATTCCTTATTTTTCAATAAATCTTCTACTCTATAATAAGAATCCTTAATTTTAAATACACTATTTTCTTCTATTTTATATGCAGATAATTTTGAATCACAAGGTGCAATTAGATGATTTATATCGTTATCGATAATTCTCTTACCATCTTTTATTTTTCTAATGAAAAAATCATTGTATGATTTAATATTATCAACTATATAATCATCAACATTTATGTTAGCTTCTTTAATAAATTTTGGTATTCTTTTCTTACTAATTCTTCTTTTTAAAAACCAACCACCGACTTTAGTGACAAATGGCCTAATCAAAATTTTTAATAATAATCTACCAAACCAATTTCTATATAGGAACTTTTGGCTACCGCTAACAGTAACCTCATATTTTTCTCCTGTTTTTCTATTTACTAACATACTAATCAAAAATAATATTTAATACTATACTTGCTATAGTTAAACATGTTCCAGTTAAAGCCATAATAATGATTGCAGCCTTGTTAGGCTTAGGGAACTTAACCTTAAGAATAAATAATATAGCTAGCAATCCTAGTAATGGTGTATACAATAGATAGAAATATTCAAATCCCATAAGTGGTCGTAAACAATAAAATGCTGGTAATATTAATGATGCCATTGTAATAGGCATACCATAATATACTTTTTCAACCTTCTCACTTACACCATAAAATTCATTCAATTCTTTCACATTAAAAAATGCTAATCTAATTAATCCACATAAAATATATAGTGCAAATAAAGGGATAAAATATAAAGGATTAATTCCCGCTTTTACAACAACTGCATAACCAATAGCTGCAGGTAAAACTCCAAAACATACAATATCACTTAATGAATCAATTTGAATACCAAAATTCTTCTCATCTTGTGTTCTATCTTTCTTTGTTCTAGCAACCTTACCATCAAATAAATCTAAAAAACCTGAAGTTAATAAACATATTATTGCAATAAATGGATTACCATTCATAGCAAAAAAAATTCCTGTACATCCTGATACTAAACCTAAATAAGTTAAAATAACAGTATAATTATAAAAACCTATCATCTTTTATCCTCCCTTTTACGTGATTTTAATATCACACTTATATGCTTACCAATAAATATTAGCATGGTAACAATTAATGGAATATAAAAACTTACAGCACGTGTAACCATCATTGCAGAAGCCACCATCATTTCTGTTCCATATACAAATGTAAATAAGAATAAATATAGCCATTCACTAATTCCAACACCACCAGGAAGTGGTAATGAATCAACACTTAACGCAATTATTACCTGGATTGCAAATAAATTAATGAATCCAAGTGGAACAAAATCTGGATTAGCTTCCTTAAGAACTGGTATAAATGCTAAATATACACAAAAGCTCATTGCAAACATAGATATTCTTTGGATAAAGTTAGCACCTAATGCAAGACACATAAGTCCTTTATGCTTTAGAATGAGTCTTCCGCCCTCTTGATATTCTTCCATCTTTACTCTTAAAGTTCTTCTTGCACCAAGAGGTTTCTTAACTATCTTAAGCTGTCTTAATTTAATAATTAACCAGTTTCCTAATTTTTCAACACCTTTTCTATTAAATGCACCTAAGAAACACATAAATACTAGGAAAATATTTATCACAAATCCTAATATAAATAATATAATTACAACAGGCCTAGAAAATACATATTCAGGACATGCTATTAACGCGATTATAGAAAATGTCATTAATACTATTTTGAATAAAGCAGTATTAATTAATAAAACAATAGTTGTTTTAGTTAATGGTACTCTATCTTTTTTCATATAGTATGCAACCATAGGTTGTCCACCTGTCGCACTTGGTGTAACTGCGCAGAAATAATAATCTATTGCTGAATATACAAAATTATCCCATACACTAATTCTTTCTCCCATAGCTCTAAGGATAATCTTCATAGCTAATCCCTCAAATAAAATATATACAAACATTAATAATATTCCAATGATGATATATTTTATATTTAATCCTTCAAGATTTTTTAAAATCTTATTAATATCATATTTAGTAAACAAAATTATTAATGTTGTCACTATCAAAGCTAACAAGAATAATATACTTAAAATGTATTTTAATCTTTTAGGTTTTTTTGGTTCTTCATGTGATTCATCGTTATTGCTAGATGAATCAATATCTATATTACTATCATTATGAGACTCTATTTCATCAATCTTTTCATCCTGCATAACAATTCTCCTTTTTTACCAAAATAATTATAATACAATAAATAAATTTATACAACCTTATTTATTTTCAAAGCGCTTTATAATATTTTTCTTTATTTCACATTAAAAATAAGTTAAAATAAAATAAATATATACTATTTATTTAAGAAATTTGGTGATCTTTATGTATAATGAAAATGATTTAAAAAAATATGAGTATTTTTTCAATATTTTACAACAAGAAAATATTAAATATGTTTTAGATTCTCAAACACAATTAATTAATAGAGCTCATTTCCTACAGTTAATTGATTATCTAATTAAAGATAATACTCCGCCATTTACTTTTGGACTTATTGACCTGGATAATTTCCATTTCATTATTGATAATTATGGAACATATATAGGTCAAGAAATAGTTAAAGAAGTTGCTGAAGGATTAGTTAATTTCATTGGTGATAATGGCTTAGTCGGAAGACTAGGTGGAGATGAATTTATGTTTATCTACTTTGACTTAGAAGAGTATAGTGATATTCATAATATGTTAAGCGATTTATATGATAAGGTATTAAGAAAAACAATCCAAACTTCATCTTTATCTATATTAGTAACAGGAACTACAGGTACTGCATCATACCCTAATGATGCAACTTCTACAAGTGAATTATTAGACTTAGCTAATAAAACATTATATAGAGGTAAGATGAAAGGTAGAAACTGTTATGTAATTTATGTTGAAGAAAAACATAAAAATATAAAAATAGAGCCATTAAGTTCCAGTGATGTATTCAAGATTTTATTTAATTTAAAAGTTAGATACAATCAAAAATATAATGATTTTTATGAAAGAATAAGTTCTATTTCTTCTTTCATCAAATCAACAATGAATATTCAAATACTTCTTTATATTGATCCAAATGGTAAAATATTTAGCAGTAATTTAGATAATTCAATTGGAGTTCTTAAAACAAAACTAGAATTAGATGATTATAATATATTTGAAGTTAATACAAAAGATGACTTGCATCAAAATCAGGAGATAAATGATTTATTCTCTCCATTTGATATAAAAGCTATATTAATAACAAGTATTTCTAATGGTGGATATGTAGCTTTTGCCAATAAGAATAACAAGTATTGGAATCCAAACGAAAAAGCAGCATTATTCTATTTGGCAGAATTGTTATCAAATAAATAAACTAAAAAAGGAATGGTTAACCATTCCTTTTATTATTATGCTTCTATATAATCATCATCTTTTGGTAAATTAACTGTTTTATTTGTTGGAATTAATTCAATAGATTCAGTAATCGTCATTTTATAGCCTAATTTTTCAGTAGTAATTTGAGGCACCTCAAGTTTCATTCTATATGTATTATCATCATTAATAATCAAATATATAGCAATCTGCACATCTTGATATTCATAAACTACTTTAATTTTATTATTATCAGTATATACTTTAGTCCCTTTTTCCTCAATTGTTTCAACTAACTCAGATAAATCTAATTCTTCTTCAAATTCACCAATCATTGATGTATATCCATCAATAATATCCAAATCTAAATTTTTAAGTTTACCCTTTTTCTTAAATGATTCAGTATTTTTTACACCATTATAATTTTGAGTCATACTAAAATTAGCATAGCTTAATCCATCAGAATTACCATTAGCCCATAATTCAGAATTAATCTTCACACTTCCACTCATCTCACCTGAAACAGATGATTGAATAGCATATGAAGTATAAACAATACTATTCTTCTTATCTCTAATAACATTTGAATCAACACTAGTCTTAGATGAATATTTACCATAATCCATCTTAACTACTGCCTCTAAAACTAATTCGTAATTAGTTTCTTTTTTACCACTTTCAACAGCTAAATTATTTACTTTCTCTTCAACACTTAATAATTGTTCTTTATCAGTTACTTCAGTATAATTTCCATTATATGGAGAACAGCTTGTTAGTAATAACACGAAGGCAAAACTAAACAAAGAAACAAATATAAATACTAATCTTTTTTTCATAACTTATTCCTCATTCCTCTATTTAGTATAATTATAATACCCGATACATCTTATTTCAATGAATTACTTTTTAATCAAATTAAAATTATCAAGTAGCCAATTAAACCATCCTAGATAACCAGCAACAACACCAAAACCAAATATAGCTAATAAAATAATCAATTTTATTGTTAATCTAATCATAATACTTCTACCCCTACATTAATTAATCAATATATTTTTTTCTAAATTCATCTTTTTCAAGTGGTTTATCAAAATAATATCATTGTATATAATCAGCTCCTAATTTAGCTAATTTTTCATACATCTCCTTATCCTCTACACCCTCACATACAATTTTATGTCCTGCTTTTTTGGCAATAGAAATAATTGCGTCTAATATTATTTCTTTACGATTATTGTTCATATTACATAATGATTTATCTAATTTCAATACTTCAAAATCTAAATTTGCAATATTATTTAAATTAGAATATCCAGAACCGAAATCATCTATTGAAATAGCATATCCTTCTTTTCTTAACTTATTTACAAATTCAGAAATATCATCCATATTCTCGGTATACATACCTTCTGTAATCTCTAATTCTAATAATTCAATTGGAATATTGTATTTATTTCTAATAGAGTTAATGGTATTTATATAATTATCAAAATCAACGGTATACCTTGATACATTTACAGATATTGGAACTGCCTTTTTACCAAGATCTATAATACTTCTTAAAAAAATACATACATTTTCAAAAACATTATAATCAAGTTTTGTAATATAACCAGTACGTTCAAATAATGGAATAAATTTATAAGGTTGTAATATTTTTTCAAATTTATAATTCCACCTTGTTAATGCTTCCGCACCACCTATTTTTCCTGTTTTTGTAGATATTTTAGGCTGGATATATAACATAAATTCATTTTTTTCTAATGCTTCTTCTATATGCAATTCTAAAGCAGTTTGTTCCTTAATATCATCATATAATTTATCAGTATATAATATAATATCATTATTATGACTAGAATTAAGTGCCAAAAATGCTCTTTCCATCGATACATCAATACCATCATATTCATTTGCGATATATACACCACTTTTAATTCTAACAGATGAATAACTACTATTATTATAACCCAATTGTGTAACATATCTATAGAAATGATTTGCTCTTTCTTTTAACGAATCAAAATCACTATCTTTTGTCAATATGGCAAACATTTCACCTCTTACACGACATGTAATATCTTCTTTTTGATTTTTAAGCCATTCAGATATTTTTATAATAATTTGGTCACATTTTTTAGAACCAATTGTACACATTAATGAGACAAAATCACAGATTTCGAAAACAATTATAGAATATTTTTGATTGTTTTTAATAGTAAAATCATGTGCATCAATAAGCCATTTAGAATAATTAAATAATCCTGTAAGCTCATCTACATATAATTCTTTATAATGTTTAACACTTGTATATTCAGCAGCTAGTTTTATTGCATACATTTTTGATATTAGTGCCAAAGCCCTAACATTCTTTGGCTGCCAAAATCTATTCTTATGGATCATATCAAATCTAACTTGACCATAAACTTTATCTTCATGAATCAATTCAAATGCCAATAAAGCAGATGTTTTTTCTTTAGATATTTGATCATAAATAGCTAAATCAGAATTAGATGCTACTTGATTAATTTTAATCATTTTCAAAGTGTCATATGTTTTACGCCAATTTGAAATATTATCAGGATTTGAAATTAAAGGTACTACTGGATATAATGGATTATTCCAAATGATTTGATCATCAAATTTACCAGTTTCAGGATTTAAAACAATTAATGATATTCTATCAAGCATGAAATAATTACCTAATAATGATAAACTATCAATAAAGTTTGTCTTAATATAACTTTTTCTATTTAAAACTTCAATAATTCCATAAATGATATTGTAATTAGTAATTGATGAATTATAAATATCCTTATCTTTTACAATTATCAAATCATCATTCAAATTTATTTTTCCGCACTTCTCTTCGGTATACATTATGAAGCAATTCTTTCCTTTATTCTTGCCTCTTAATAATGCAGAATCTACTTTTTTAATTAAAGTATTGAGAGTATCTCCATCTTTTGGATATAATGCACATCCCATGGTTGCAGTAAATTTAGCATTTTTGACACAATTACTTCCGTCGAGATTAGATATTTTTATACGTAAACTAGCACATAATTCATGAACAGTATCATAATCATTAGTAGTATAAACTAATACTAAAAAATCATCGCCACCTATTCTTGCAACATAACCGTTATTTCCCAAAAATGCTTTAATAATGCCAGCAACTTCAATTAAAATCATATCGCCAAACATATGTCCATAAATTTCATTAAATGATTTAAAACTATCAATATCAATTTTCATTAATGCAAATTCTTTTTTATCCTTAATAGATTTATCTATTTTGTCATAAAGTACATTGCTAGTATAACACTTTGTTAAATCATCAAATGTTGATGACATTTCCTCTGAATTATTTGATATAGAAAATAAAACTTTCTCGTCATCAAGTGGTAATGCTTTATACTTGATATTAATAGATGATTCATCCTTTTTTGTATAAACTATTGATAATTCAAAAGATTCTTTTGGCGGATCCAAATTAATTAAAAATTTTGATAATTTAAATCTAAAATTATCAATTAAATCATAATGATCTACAAATATATCAATAAATTCATCAATAGTTGTTTTATCTTTTATTTTATTTTTACCTTTATAAACATCAAAAATTTGTTTTGATTTAATATCAATAACAAAAATTAGTTCATTATGAAGATATAGGATTTTTTCAATAATTTCATTAAATTCCATATCGCACCTCAAAATGTATAATGTAAAAGTAATTTATTTCTTAATTATAACAATAAATAATTATTAAGTCAATTTTCTATGAAAGTATAAACATAGGATGAATAAAAAAGGAAAATATAATAAAAAAGTATTTCTAATTATATAAAATAATGTATAATATTGATTGGTGATGATGAATATGTTTAACGGGTTAAGAAATGAAATCATAGAATTAAATAATGATGTTAATAATGTAGCTAATTCAAAAAAGGCCAAGAAACTACGAAAGAAACTAGTAACTATTGGTCTTATTCTTGGTATATTAGGTTTTGGTGGAGTACTTACATGCTTTACTTTATTTGTAGTAAATGGTATAGCAAGTGATTTATCTGGACCTGGTCCTGGAATTATTATTCCTTTTATATTATTTGTCCCATGTGGTCTTATTGGTGGCATAGGTATGATGATTTTCCATTTAGGATTATCTATTGTAATAACTGGATATACAACAAATCTAATTAATGAAACTGTTGTATTAAAATGTCCCGATTGTCGTGATCCTATTTCTAAGGATGAGTTATTCTGTACAAAATGTGGACGCAAATTAAGAAATCAATGTGCAAAATGTGGATATATCAATGAGCCAGAAGATAAATTCTGTGCAAAATGTGGTAGTGAGTTATAAGTTATAAATAAGGAAATAAGGAGTGATTTTCTTTAATCACTCCTTTTATTATGCTTAAAATAATATTATCAACATTATTACAAATAAAAGTCTTAGATTTCTCTAAGACTTAAATTATTAAGTAAGAAGGACTATCAAAAGATATTAATTTTAAAAATTCCTTTAATAATCTATCTTTATTCATAATAATCCTTATAAATCAAGTTCAAAACAAATATCTACTCTACTAGATGAAAAACCAAATGATTTAATTTGTTTTAATTCAACAAATCCATATTTTTTATATAAATGGATTGCGCTTAAGCATTTTTTATTTGTCGCAATAATTATCTTTTTTGCAAAGGCTTTGGCAGCATTTAAGGCATATTTTAACACACTAGATCCTGCCCCTAAATTCTCATATCCTTCTTTAGTTGCATATTTAGCTAATTCATAAATATTATTACCTAAATTAATTAACATTAATGTTGAAATAGGAATACCGTTATACAATGCAAAATATATTTTAGAACCATTTTTTATTTCATTATCGATATTAGATAACACTTTTATATCTTCTTCCTCTAAAATATAATCTCTAATTATCCATGCTTTATTCATTTCAATGAAAGCTTCTTTTAGACTTTCTTCAAAATTATATGTTATTATTTCCATATATAATAACCTACCTTTGTATATAAATCTTATTCGTATATTTTTTTATCTCTATTATGTGGACTATTCCATTCATCTAAATTTGGTCCAAGTGGTTATAATTTATATGTATTATATTTACAACATAAATGATAATGTTTTTTTATTGCTTCTTTATAAATTCATATCTAATGTAATATACTAAAGCTTTTTGCCATTCCTTATCTACTCTTATTACTTTCATAATAAACTCTAATTATTTTAATGCGAAATAATATAAAATTATTGCAGCTATAAATGATAATGCTGCAACAATTCTAATAATTAAATCGTAGGGAAAATATGATAACTTCTCATTATCTTGTTTTTTATAACTAAATATAATTAATATTATAGATAATATAAATGATATTACTGTTAATATAATTGCTAAAGTAAGATACATATTCTCACCACGATTCTAATTAATTTTTTAATAATCCCCTTAATGGATTAATAGATGGATCAACGGATAATTTAAAATCCCAATCAGCTCTTGAAGCTTGATCTTTATTGTTCCATTTAGATTGAGTAATACTAGTTATATAATCTTCTACTGTTTCACCCTTAGGGTGCTTTAAGAATAGATTATTTGGATCCCTTGAAAGTTGTGCTCTTTTTCCATCACTTTTTAGCCATTCATCAAAATTTCTAGATGCTATTTTATCTAAATAAGTTAATCTCTTATTAGAATCATCTGGCTTTTTAGGTAAATTAGTATATTTTTTAAATGCATCAATACTATATAATTCTTTTACATATTCCCAAATATTTTTATATTCACTAATACGTTTCTTTTGTGGACCAACAAATACATAAAAATCTGTTTCCCATTTGATTAAAGTTACATATAATCTAATATCTGAATCTAAAATATAATTTCCAAATAAAAATCTATTTTCACCTAAACGCTTATCAAGCTTTTCTAAAGCATTATGAAAATCATTTTGTGATTCATCATATACTTCTATATTATTTGTAAAAGCTTGGCGATAATGACCATTATTTACATGTGGGAATAGCCAATCATTAAATTCATCTATTTCTTTTCTATATTTTACAGGATATAAATCAGGAGCGTCTTTAGGTTGTAATGCTCTAAAAGATACTTCTAAATAATTTGTTAATCTATGATAATCATTATTTGCAGCTATCTTTTTATTAATATCTACAAATGTAGGTGTTGTAGCTCTACCTGTGTAATCTTTATCTACATTTGAATAAAATTCAGATAAGAAATACACACCTGTATTAGGATCTTTAAAATCTAATTCTTCTGGGAATCCCCAACCATAAATATTTGAATCACCTGTATGACCCACAATATAATCTTTTATTACATCTTGAAGTCCTAATAAATCTCTTGCGATAACTGGTCTATTTGACCAATTACATAGAGGTGCCCAGTAAATACAATATTTATTATTTTCTGCATCTTCTTTTGAAATAGGTTTTGTAAAATAATTAGGTTGTCTTACAAATGCTCCTCTTTCATCTTGTTCAGATACTGTCTCTTTTCCTCTAGGCTTAGCGCCTACTTGTTTTGCAAAATATGTAGCTAAGGAATCAGTATATAATTTTTTATTTTCTTCCTTTTCTAATCTTTTTCTATGAGCATCAATTCCACATGCGTTAGTCATATTTTCACCTTCTAGTTATTTTTTAATAATCCTTTTAATGGATTAATTGAAGCATCTACTGATAATACAAAATTCTTATCAGCTCTAACTTCTTGACTTGGATCATTCCATTTTGTAGTTGAAATTTCTGTTTGATATTCTTCTACAGTTTCACCCTTTGGATGACGTAAGAATAAATTATTAGGGTCACTAGATAACTTAGCTCTTGAATGATCAGTTTTTAATTCTTCATCCCAATTAATTTTTGCAGCAATACGTGGTAAATATGTGCCAAACGCTATTTTTTGTGACTCTCCGTTATCCTTTGGAATATTTGTATATCTCTTGAATTCAGGGATATTATATAATTCTTTAATATATTCCCATACATTATGATATTCAGATACTCTCTTAATTTGTGGACCTACATTAACATAAAAATCAGTTTCCCACTTAATTTATGATACATATGCTCTAATATCAGAATCAGTAACATAATCACCAAATAAAAATCTATTTGTTGCAAGTCTTTCATCAAGTTTTGCTAAAGCATTGTGAAATGCTTTTTGTCCATCCTTATATCCTTCTGGAGATTGAGCAAAAGCTTGTCTATAATGACCATCATTAATATTTGGGAATAGCCAATCATTAAATTCATCTATTTCTTTTCTGTATTTTACAGGATATAAATCTGGTGCATCTTTAGGTTGGAATTTTCTAAATTGAACCTCTAAATAATTTGTTAATCTATGATAATCATTATTTACTGCCTTCTTTTGCTTATAATCAGCAAAAGTTGGTGTAGTTGCACGACCTGTAAAATTAGGATCTGCATTTAAATATAAATCTGATAAGAAATGAACTCCAGTATATTTATCTTTAAATAATGGTTCTTCTGGGAATCCCCAACCATATTTATTAGTTTCACCTGTATGACTAACAATATAATCTTTTATTACATCTTGAAGTCCTAATAAATCTCTTGCGATAACTGGTCTATTTGACCAATTGCATCCAGGACTCCAATAGATAATATATCTATCCTTATCAGCCTTAAGATTTCCTTCTTTATCTCCAAATGGAGTTATTAAATAATTAGGTTGTCTAACCCAAAATCCTCTTTCATCTATTTCGCCTTTATGTAAACCTGGTCTTGGTTTAGAACCATTTTCTTTTGCAAAATATTCTGCAAGATTATCAGTGTATTCAATCTTTACACTATTATTTTGTTGAGCTAGTTTTGCCTTATGTGCAGCAATACCGCATTCTAATTTGATTTCTGCCATGTCAATACCTCCTAATTATTCTTTAACAATCCTTTTAAAGGATTAATTGAAGCATCAACTGATAATTTGAATTCTTTATTGCTTCTAGCTTCAATAGTGTTGATGTTCCATTGTGTTTGTGAAATTTCAGTAATATAGTCCTCTACTGTTTCTCCCTTTGGATGTTTTAAATAAACATTTTCAGGGTCACCTGATAATTTCTTTCTTTCATCTCCAATAGCCCACTCTTTATCATAATCAATTTGTGATGCTACTCTTGTTAAATAATTACCAAAGCTATATTGTCTATGTAATTTATTATATTCAGTAGATGGTAAATTAGCATATCTTTTGAATTCTTTAATTGAGAATAAATCTCTAATATATGCCCAAATATTTTTGTATTCTCTAATTCTCTTCTTTTGAGGACCTAAATCTAAAACATAGAAATCCGTTTCAAATTTAACTAATGATACATAGATTCTAATATCAGAATCTGTAATGTAATCACCAAATACAAATCTATTTGTTTCTAATCTTTTATCAAGTTTTTCTAAAGCATTATGGAATGCATTATATCCATCCTTATATGCTTCAGGTGATGTTGCAAATGCTTGACGATAGTGGCCATCATTAATATTTGGGAATAGCCAATCATTAAATTCGTCTATTTCCTTTCTATATTTTACTGGATATAAGTCAGGAGCATCTGCCTTTTGAAATTTTCTAAAATTAACTTCAATATAATTAGTTAATCTATGATAATCATTATTTACTGCTTTTTTTGTTATTGTATCAACTAATGTTGGAGTTGTAGATCTTCCTTTATAATTAGGATCTGCATTCTTATAAAATTCAGCTAAGAAATAAGCTCCTGTTTTGGAATCTCTAAATGCTTTTTCGTATGGGAAACCCCAACCATAAACATTTGTTTCACCAGTCTTATCTACAACTACCTCGTCGATTACATCCTGTAATCCTAAAATGTCTCTGACTAAAACAGGTCTATTACTCCAATTACATAAATATGTCCAATAAATTGTGTATCTGTCCTTTTCAGCCTTTAATTCTCCTTCTTTGTCACCAAATGGTGTTGTAAAATAGTTTGTTTGTCTAATCCAATACCCTTTTTCATTAATCTCTCCGTCATCTTTTAAAGTGTCTCTTGGATTTACTCCTCTATCTTGCGCAAAATATTTGGCTAAATTATCTGTATATTCTACTTTTTCACTTTCTCTTTTTTCTTTTTCTCTATGTGCTTGAATTCCGCATGAAATTGCCATTATAATTTCTCCTTTTTTTACTAAATAATGTATTCAGGGATCTTTGTTAAAATATTCATCTTTATGAAAAATTCTTTTGCTCTTTCACTCTTTGGATTTTCAAAGACCTCTTTTGGTGTTCCATCTTCAATAATGTGGCCACCATCTAAAAATAATACTCTATTTGATATCTTTCTAATAAAATTCATTTCGTGTGATACTAAAACCATTGTGTATCCATGACTTGCTATTTTTTGAATTACAGTTAATACTTCGCCAATTAATTCAGGATCTAGAGCACTTGTTGGCTCGTCTAATAATATTAAATTAGGTCTCATTGCTAATGTTCTAGCGATTGCAACTCTTTGTTGTTGACCACCAGACATATGCTTTGGATAATGATTTTGCCAATTTAATAGCCCAACCTCTTCTAATGCTTTTAAAGCTAATTCTTTAGCTTCTTCCTTACTTTTCTTTTGAACTACTATTAAACCTTCCATCACATTTTCTAATGCAGTTTTATGTTCAAATAAATTAAATCTTTGAAATACCATTCCTGTTTTCTTTCTTAATTCAATAGCATTTTTCTTATCTTTTCCTTTAAGTGGTAAAGATATAGTAATATCATCAATACTTATAGTACCTGACTCAGGTTTTTCTAGTAAATTAATTGATCTTAATAATGTTGATTTTCCAGTTCCAGAAGGTCCAATAATACCAATAATATCTCCTTTATTAATTGATAAATCGACACCGTCTAATACTATATTATCTTGAAATTTTTTCTTTAAACCTCTAATTTCAATCATAAAAAACACCTTTATTCTTGTAATTTTTTTCTTTTAAATATCGAAAATAATCCCTTTTTATTATTATCAATTGATTCAACCTGATCAGGTATTTTAATACGTTTTTCAATCGACTTGTTAGCTTGTTCCAAGATAAATGTTATTATCCAATATATAATAGCTAATGCTACATATTTTCTAAATATCTATAATCATTTCCTGAAATTAACGTATTTTTATATGTTATCTCTATTACACCGCAGGCAGATGCAAGCGATGTACCTTTAAATAATCCTATTAAAGAATTTACTAAACCAGGTAGAGCAATTTCAATAGATTCAGGTATTATTACTCTTCTTAGTATTTGAGGGTATGACATACCCATAGCTTGTGCAGCTTCAATTTGACCTTTATCAACTGATTCTAAAGCTGCTCTTATTATTTCTGACGTGAATGCCGCTTGATATAATCCTAAAGCTAAAAATGCATAATATATTCCATCTATTCTTACGTTAACACCACCATTTAATGCCCTTAAAATAGCTGACATACCATATCGCATTACATATAATTGTATGATTAGTGGCGTACCTCTAATAATTGATAAAAAAATTTTAGTTATTACATATAAGCCTTTTACTTTTTTAACTCTTATTATAGCTATTAACAAACCTAATAATGTAGAAATTATGAATGCTACAAATGTTAATAATAATGTAATCGGAAGGAATTCAAGCAATATAGGCAATCTATGCCATAATTTATCAAATGAAAAATAATCAGAAAAACTAACTTCTGCAAATATCATTTGAAATCACCTACCCTCTTAATTACTTATTTTCGTTACCATTAATATAATAGAAATCTTCTCTATCAGGAACAATATTTGTACCGATATATTTCAATGATAATTCTTCTAACTTACCAGTTTCATATAAGTTGAAAATAGCTTTAGAAATTAATTCTTGATACTTCAATGAATTATTACTTGTCTTACCAAATAAGATATGTGATGTTGCATGATTTGTAATAGCTTCTGCAGCTTTATTTGTTAAGATTGTTTCGTCAATTTGGGCAAATAATGAAGGGTATTCCTTCTTGTATGAAGCATATACTGGAGTATCTCCAATACCTACATAATCACCTGAAATAATATTTTCTAATTGAGTTTGTGTAGTATTTGATTCAACATATTCTAATGTGATTTTCTTTGAATGGTTAGCTTCATTCCATCTTTCAATAGCGTTAGCAATATTGTTACCTGCGCTTGATTGTACTTTTTTACCAGAAGCTGCTACTTCATCAAAGCTTGAATAACTTGTACCTTTCTTAGAAATGATCTCATATTTAGTCTTTGTATATGGATATGAGAAATAATATGTTTCCTTTCTTGAATCATTGTAGCTCCAGTTATTGATTGTGAAATCAACAACACCTTGTTGAGCATCAGTTAATGCTGTAGCAAATGCTGCAACTCTTAAATCTAATTCATAATCCTTTAAAAAATCTGTTTTAAATGCTTCAGTGATTACTGCGATATCATAACCACCTAAATATGTTCCGTCTTTAGTTTTATATAAAGCATCCTCTTCTTTTTCATATGTAACAATGAATGGTGCTGGAAGACCTGCAGTCTCAGCTGTAATAACCTTCTTTCCTCCATTACAAGATGTTAAACCTCCAATTGATACTGCTAAACCACCTAAAAATGCAATTCCAAAAAATTTTTTAAATATATTTTTCATAATTATTCTCCTCTTTCTTTTAATTTATTTTGATTTTTATTATTAATTTTGTATAAAAAAAGAGGAATATTTCCTGCAATTAAAAAAGCCTATTTAGAGCTACACATTCGGAAACATCGCCAAGTATTTTCAATTTTTTCAATACAACAACACATCATCTTTGTCATCATGATATTTCCTCCTTTTTTGTGTTATCCTAGTTTTCTAGTAGGATTACTAGACGTTTATAATAATATCACTTCATTTTTTCTAAGTCAACATATTTTGTTTGATTTTTTTAAAAAAACGTCTATGATAAAAAAAGCCTCAGAATTAACTGAGACTTGAATTATTAAAATGGTGAACCATAGGAATCATTAGAGGAACCACTAACCTATAATAAGCTAATCCCTATCACATCTAACATTTTTCTATTATAGATGCGCATTTAATTTGGTGTTTTGATACATTTTTGTATAACATTTATTAAAACATCAATTGGCATTTTACAATCATTTTTGACCCATTCCATAATTAATCCTATTAACCCTTGTAGATGGAATAACATTATATATGATTGTTCTTCTTCATTTTTAACATTAAATTTAGATAAAATAGGTCTAAATATTTTATCAAGCCAATCCTCATACATATTTCTACCATTAAATACTTCATTTTTAAAATACATTAACTTAAATATTTTTTTATTATCCTGTACAAATGATAAATATGGCTTTAAATATTTTGGAGTGATTAAAAATAAATCATCATTTGATTTATTATTTATTCTATCCATGCTTAGATTACTATCATATCTAGAAAAGAAATCCTTGTATAGATTTTCAATTGTTTCCTTTAATAAATCATATGTATTTTCATAATGTAGATAAAAAGTTGATCTATTCACAGTTGCAGTTTGGCATATTTCCTTTACTGTTATATCCTCAAAATCCTTCTTATCAAGCAAAGATATTAAAGCATTATTCATTTTTATAGATGAGTTATAAAATTTAGATTCATTCTTATCCATAAAATCACTCCACGATATTATTATATCACATTGTTATACATTAATTAAATTATTATCTTTTAACCATCTAATTTCATCCCTAATAGTATCAGTATAAGGTCTTGTATTATATCCTAATTCATTTTTAGCTTTTGATGAATCAAAATCATTATTTCTAGCTAAATTATATACAGAAAAAGTTGTCATTAAAGGTTTCTCATTTTTCTTTTTAGATTTGTTTTCTAAATGCTTAGCTATTAAATTAGCCATCCAAATAGGCATAAAGAATTTTATCTTTTTACATCCTGATTCTTCTACAACTAAATTAGCAAAATCCTTAAATGAAACTTCATCATTACCTAAAATATAGCATTCACCTTTTTTACCCTTATCAATAGCTAAAATAACACCATTTGCTAAATCTCTTACATCACATAAATTAAATGTTCCATTAATTCCAAGTGGCATATCACCATTAATAATTTTAATTAATGTTTTAGTTGTTTCACCAAGCGCATAATCATCAGGACCTAATATTCCACTAGGATGTACCACACAGGCATTTAATCCATCTTTAGCAGCTTCTAAAACTAACTTTGTTGCCATAGCCTTTGATTTACTATAACAGCCTCTAACATTTTTATCATTTAAATCATCAAAATTGTAGCATTCTTTAATTTTTCCTTTTGTTTCAGGAATCGCTCCAGTTGATGAACAATATACAAGCTTTTCCACATTATATTTAAAACATAGATCAATTATATTTTTTGTGCCACCAACATTAACATCCATTACCTTTTGATTATAATCTGGATTAACAGTAACTATACTAGCGATATGTAATACAATGATACTCAAATTATCATCTACCTTAAAAAAATCCTCTAAATCTTCAATATTACATAAATCACCATATACTAGTTCAACATTCTCACTAATATATTTTACAGACTTATCATTAGGTAATACAAATGCTCTTACTCTTTTACCTTCTTCTACTAATTGTCTTACAACATTACTTCCTAAAAAACCAGCTGCCCCAGTAACTAAATAAATTTTATTTTCCATACTCATTCCTCCAATACAGCCTTATTTTATTATCAAAAAATGAAAATAAAAACGACACAAATTTTAAAATGTGTCGATTTATAGTTTAAGGTCTAGACATGTTT
>JAFXXC010000027.1 GCA_017542485.1 Acholeplasmatales bacterium | reverse complement strand
GTATTTAAAATAACATATAATCCTTTTTTGATACACCAATCTACCACAGTTTTTACTCTTCTCATCCATTCTGGGTCTACAGTATATTTTTTATCTACTAAATGATTATGCCAAGTTACTGGAATTCTTATAGCCTTAAATCCAGTTTTAACTAAATAATCTATCATTTCTTCAGTAGTTTCAGGATTTCCCCAACATGTTTCAGAAGCTAATCCTTGATTTTGTATTGAACTCCAAGCATCAAAAGTATTACCTAAATTCCATCCAAATCCCATTTCATCAACAATTTGTTTACCAGTTACTTTATCATTAAATTCCACTTCTTCATGATCTATCACCATACCAAGAGTTTCATAAGTTTCAACAGGTTCAATAGCAAAAACTTCAGGATCCTCATCTAAAGGTTCTTGTCCAGCTTTGATATATTCTTTAATTAATTCTTCATTTTCCCATTCTAATTTATCTCTTTTTAAATGACCGAAAATATCATCACAAGTTTTTGTATTATCCCAATAACCATTATCCCATATAAATGCTGAAAATTGTAATTTTCTACAACTATTCATATAATATTTTCCCCATTCTATTCTAGCTTGAGTATTATTTTTATTAACGAATCCCATTTCTCCTATAACAACATGAATTCCTTTAGTAACATATTTTCTATAAACTTGTTTGAAATTATCATATAATTGTTCTCTATATTCATCAGTAAATTCTGTTTTTTCCATATCTGGATTCATTACTAAGTCATATGGGGCATACATATGAACACTCAATAATAATCTATTTATTGTAGGATTATATTTTGAATCATTAGGGAATTCTAATGGAGAATTAATAGTGGCATCATATCCAGCTGATAAACCTGTTATCATAATAAATCTTTTTGCATTATTTCCACCTGTTTCTCTGATTGCTTTATGGATAAGTCTATGATATTCATTTAATACTTTGGCTGCTTCTTCACAAGTTTTATCTCCTACTTGATACCACCATTCATGAGTTAATCCTATCATTCTTGGTTCATTTAATCCTTCAAAGATTAAATGATGATCATATCCATTATTAAATGCATTGGCAATTTGTTTCCAAACATTATATATAAATCTTTCAGATTCAACAATATCTTTTAATAAAGGATAGTATCCTTGACCATATTTAAGAGAAGCATTTCTATTCTCTGCATTATCATGATGAGTATTCAATATAACATATAATCCTCTTTCAATACACCAATCAACAACAGTTTTAACTCTTTTCATCCATTGAGGGTCCACAGTATATTTATCATCAATTAAATGATTATGCCAAGTTACTGGAATTCTAATAGCTTTGAATCCAGTTTTAACCAAGAAATCAATTAATTCAGGAGTTGTTTCTGGATTTCCCCAACAAGTTTCAGAATCTAATCCTTGATTTTGTGAAGAATTCCAAGCATCAAAGGTATTTCCTAGATTCCATCCAAAGCCTAAATCATTAATAATATCTTTTGAAGTAATATTTTTAGGGAATTCTTTTTGTCCGTAATCCAAAATCATTTCAGAATCATCAAACATTTCAACTGGCTCAACTGAAAAGAATTCAACTTCATCTTGTAAAGGTTTTTGTCCTGCTCTTATTAAAGCAGAGATAAAGGAAGGAGCAGTCCATTCTAATTTATCTCTTTGTAAATGCCCAAATATATCATCACAAGTATTACTATTATTCCAATATCCATTATCCCATACAAATGCAGAGAATTGGAATTGTCTACAAGATTCAAGGTAGTATCTACCCCATGCTATTCTTGCTTGAGTATTATTTTTATTAATAGCTCCCATTTCTCCAATAACAACATGATATCCAGAATTAATGAATTTTTTATAAAGTTTTGTAAATTTATCATAAAGTTCTGCTCTATAATCTATAGTAAATTCACTTAATTCCATATCTGGTTTCATTGCAAAATCATACGGGGCATACATATGAACACTAAATAATAATTTATTATTTGAAGGATTATATTTAGAATCATCTGGGAATTGGAATGGAGAATTAATACTTGAATCATAACCTGCAGCTAAAGCTGGTAACATAATAAATCTTTTTTCATTATTTCCCCCACTTTCTCTGATAGCTTTAACAGCAAGTTTATTATATTCATTTAACATTAAGGCTGCTTCTTCATTTGTAGAATTATTTGGATCATACCACCATTCATTTGGTAATCCCATCATTCTTGGTTCATTAAGAGTTTCAAAAATTAAATGATGATCATATCCATTATTAAAAGCTGTAGATATTTGTTTCCAAACATTATATATGAATTTTTCTGATTCTTCAGCATCTTTTTTTAAAGGATAGTATCCTTTACCATATCTAATAGGTGATTTTTTATATTTAGCATTATCATGATGAGTATTAATAATGACATATAAACCTTTGTCTATACACCAATCTACTACAGTTTTTACTCTATTCATCCATTCAGGATCAATAGTATATGACTTATCTACTAAATGATTATGCCAAGTAACAGGGATTCTTATAGCTTTAAATCCTGCTTTAACTAATGCATCAATAAGTTTAGGTGAAGTTCTTGGATTTCCCCAACAAGTTTCAGAATTTAATCCTTGATCATACTTATCTTCCCATGCATCAAAGGTATTCCCTAAATTCCATCCAAAGCCTAATTCATCAATTATTGTTTTTGAATCAATATCATTATCAAAATAAATAGGTTTTCTAAAATCTTTGAGAAGTGTTGTTTTATTATATGTAGCTAATGGTTCAAACATATATATTTGTTGTGAATCTTCCCCTAATGGTGAATTACCTGCTTTAATCAAAGCACTAATATAATTTCCATTTTCCCAAGTTAAATCACTTCTTTGAAAATGTCCAAAAATATCATCACAAGTTTTAGAATTATCATAATATCCATTATCCCAAACAAATGGGCTGAATTGGAATTGTCTGCATGCCTCAACATAATAAGTACCCCATTCAATTCTTCCTATAGTATTATTCTTATTAACTGCACCCATTTCACCAACTACAACATGAATTCCTTTTTCAACAAACTTTTTATAAATTGTTGAGAATTTTTCATAAAGCTCAGCTCTATCTGCTGGAGTAAATTCTGTTGTATCTGTATCTCCACGCATAGCAAGTTCATACGGAGTATACATATGAACACTTAATAATAATTTGTTATTTGTAGGATTATATTTTGAATCATCAGGGAATGCTAAGGGAGAATTAATGGATGAATCATATCCTGCATATAATGCTGTAATCATAATAAATCTTTTTTCATTATTTCCTCCAGTTTCTCTTATAGCTTTATGAATTATTTTATAAAATTCATTTAATACTAAGGCTGCTTCCACACATACTTCATCCTCTTCAGTATAATACCATTCATGTTGCATTCCAAGTGTCCTTGGTTCATTAAGACCTTC
>JAFXXC010000026.1 GCA_017542485.1 Acholeplasmatales bacterium | reverse complement strand
ATTTCGAAACAGTAAAGAATGAGATAGTAGATTGTATAAATATACTAACGAATTCAAATATTAATTATAAAGAAGGAGATGACAGTGTTAATATGTGTAAGGGATTAGATGAATTACTTAAGGAAAAGAAACAAGAAGGCAAAGAAGAAACAAGAGCCGAAGACATTAAAACAATGCATAGTAATGGATTTGATATCAATACAATTGCCAAAGCATTAAGCTTAGATATTAACTATGTCAAACTTGTATTAAGTAAATAAAAAACAATCATCGATAAGTTATCAATGTTGATAATGATTCGATGATTTTTATTTATTGATGAATAGATAATTAATTATATTGTTGTATGATAAAATATATGGTAAAATTAATTGATTTTCTTTATTTAGGAAAGGAGGCTAAAAAATATGTACGAAAGAACGTATTATTTTGACGCAGCAGCTTTATTTGTGTTATTGCCACTATTTGTAGCTACTATAACAAAAAAATTGTATAAAAATGCATCAAGTAAAGTTTTTGTGTTAGTATTAATCGCAATATTTTTATGTGGTATTTGCGATATATTAAGCTGTTTTCCTAATGAATTTGGAGCCAATGTCACATGGGTTACAACTACATTCTATTTTGTATTTAGAGCTATGTTACCAATGCTATATTTAGTATATTTAATTGTTTTAACTGATTGTGTAAATAAATTAAAGAAGAATAAGATATTTGGTTCATTAGTTTTCATACCTTATTTAGTAGTATTAGTTTTAGTTATAATCTCAAGTGGAACTGGATTAATTTTTTCAATAGAAAATATTGATGGTAATGTTCAATATCAAAGAGGACCATTGATTTGGATAGTTTATGCTACATCCGCAATTTATATTGTATTTTGTATGTATTATATTATTAGATATAAGAAATTTTTCTCTACTCATCAATTTGTTTCACTTATTGCGATAGTGCCAGTATCACTTGCTTCAGTATTATTACAATATTTCTTCCCATGGTTATTAGTAGAAGTATTTTCAAGTGTACTTGCATTAGTATTAGCATCTTTATCAATAGAAGCTCCTGATGAGCTTGTTGATAATAAAACAGGAATGCTTACAAGTAAACAGTTTTATATATATGTAAAGAGAAGTTATATTATGAATAAGGAATATTCTATTATTTTGATTAATTTTTACAATTTCTCTGAAATATATAACATGTTTGATTTTGATGATTCAACTAAATTTGTAAAAGATTTAGCAAATATGTTTAATAATCATTATCGTTCTATTAATAGATCATATAAAGCATATTTTATTGATGATGGTTTATTTGCTATAAATGTTAATTCTAAAGAGAATGCTAAATTATTAGCTGATAATATAGTAATGGATTTAGGTGGATTAAAGAATAGAACTGGTTATAATCCAAAATATAATATAGCATTAATAGATGCTATAAATGATTTTGAGGATATGTCATCTTTAGTTGCTTTTATTAATAATTTACATTTTGAACCTATGTTTAAAGATAATTATGTTGATATAAGTGAAATAAAAGATGAAAAATCATTTGTTATTAGAAATAAGATAGAAAGTATCATAGAAGATGGATTAAAGAATAATGAGTTTGAGGTTTATTATCAACCTATCTATGATGTTCATGAAAAGAAATTTAGATCTGCAGAAGCATTAATTAGATTAAATAGTAAGAAATATGGATTTATAATACCAGGATTATTTATTAATCATGCAGAAAAGAATGGTAAGATTATTCAAATAGATGATTTTGTATATGATTCAGTATTTAAATTTATTTCAAGTGAAGAATTTAAAGATTTAGGATTAGAATATATTGAAGTTAATTTATCTATGTTAGATTGTCAAGATAAGTATTTATTAGATAGAATAAGAAAATTATTTAATAAATATAACATTGAATCTAATAAAATAAATTTTGAAATAACTGAATCTTTAGATGCTGATTATAGTAGAATTGATTACAATATAAAAAAAATAAAAGATTTGGGTTCATCATTATCACTTGATGATTATGGTACAGGATTTAGTAATATTGAAAGATTCTCTACATTACCTATTGATATAGTTAAAATAGATAAAACATTAGCTGATAAATATAAAGAAGATAATATGTCTTGTGTATTAAAAAATACATTTAATATGATAAAAGGTATGAACCGTAAAATTGTTGTTGAAGGTGTAGAAGAAGAACAACAAGCAAATTCACTTATTGAATATGGTTGTGATTATATCCAAGGATATTATTATTCTAAGCCTTTACCAAAAGATAAATTCATAGAATTTATAAAAGAACATAATAAAGATTAAGAAGAGGATTTTGTAAGTCCTCTTTTAATTTTACCAAATAATAAACTAATAAGTTTACAACACTATAATATTGTGATAAAATTATAACGTAGTAAGCGTTTTTATAAAAACGCATATTTTATGAAAGAAGAAAGGAAAAGAGAAAAAATGAACAAATTTAAAAAGGTTTTGTTAGGAGCTTTATCCGCTCTAACATTAGGTTTATTTGTTGTTACTGGTGCTAAGGTTAATGCAACAGCGAAAACAGCAAATATAATGTTTTGTGATTATACGAGTGCTCAAACAAATTTAGCAGTTAATGATTTAACTGTTTCATGGAATGCGCGAAAATCTGATAAAAATGGAGTTACGTTTGTTAGATATGATAACAATGAATCAGTTACTCCATCAAATAGTGCTACATCAAATGTTGCTAATTTTGGAAGTGATACTGATTATATATCAATTACTTCTAGTTATGCATGGAATGGTAAATTTAGTGTTTATAGTTCAGGAACTAATAATGATACATTGCTTTTTAATTCTACTAATTCTAAAACTGGAACTAGTGTGGTTACTGCTTCAGGTTCAACTGGTACAACTTCAAAGACACTATGTGAAATTACAGTATCTGATGTTCCAGCAGGAACAGTTTATATTTTTAGAAGTGGCTCAAAAGAATTGAAGTGCTTCCAAGCACAAATTTCATACAATGTTCCAGATTATAAAATTACTTACAGTACAGAGCAAGGAACAGCACCTAACGATATTGAATCTACATCAACATTGACTAATGATATGTTAGCTAGCATATCAGCAACTGGTTACCAATTCAATGGTTGGTACTTAGATCAAGAACATACTATACCTGCTACAACTTCTAGTGTATTAAGTCAATATGCATCAAATACTGGTGTTGTAACACTATACGCCGACTGGGTTGATTTAAATGCTACATACAATGTTACATTTATGAATGGGAATGTGCAATATGGTGATGTAATTTCAATTCCATATGATAGCAATTATATAGCTACAATAGGTGATTCAATGCCTAACAATCCAACTAAAGATGGATATATATTTGATGGTTGGTATACTGCTGATGGAACAAATAATGTGTGGGGAAATAAAGTAACATCTTCAACTGAAATTACTGCATCAATGGTTAATAATAAAGCAATTACACTATACGCAAAGTTTAGTGTTGATCCAGTAGTTAATGCAACATTTGATAAGTATGCTGGTTTCTCTAGTTTGCCAACAAGTAATATAGAAAATGATATTTCTGATGTTGTTATTAATGCATATTTAACTGCACCTGGAAGCAAGAGTTATTTTGTTAAAGCAAAGACAAATAAAACTACATTTAACGATAATGTTACACTTACAAATCAAGTTCAAACTAAGAGATTAGTTTTAACATTATCAACAATAGCAAAAGTAGATATTTATGCTCAACAAACAGGAAGTGCTAGTAGAACAATAGAAGTAATTAATACCAAAAACGGTAATGTAGTTGGTTCATTTATCCCATCTGGTACATCTAACAAGAATGTATTCACTATTTATTTGGCTCCGGGAACTTATAATTTAGATGGTTATGAGGGCGATGCTCTTAGCAATATTAATTTCTTTGGTGTAATAATTGATACAAGTAAGAAGTTATCTGACAACGTTTCGTCAGAAATTCATACTCAATACAATAACAATACTCCTGCACTAGCTGATAAATTACGTTTAATTGGTTATATTGATGGTGTAACTGATGTCGCTGATATTACATCAGTTACAATTAATGCAACTGTAACTAGAAGTAGTGATTCTAAAGTTGCTACATTATCATATAGCATAAATAAATTATTCCAAAGCTTCAATGATGATTATACTGCTACAACTGGTAGATATTATGCAGTAGTAATTATCAATGATATAGATGATTTAATTGCAGATACAACAAATTATTATACATTATCAACATTAAGTATTACAGTAACATTTGATGATACTAGTTCAGTAACATCAACTGGATTCAAATCATTTAAGATTGGAGAGTAGAAAGATGAAAGAATATATTAAGCCTTTTATAAATGAAGAAGAAATTGAATTAGAAGACGTAATCGCAAGTTCTGGAGTCACTACACTTACAAGCGCTTCAGATTCTGATGCAATGACAGATAGTCCAGACAAGTGGACATGGAATTAATTTAAAAACATATGAGGGTGCTTATGCACCTTCATTTTTTAAAGGATGATTTTATGAAATTAAGATATTTATTATTTATTGTTCCTATATTTTTAATTTTGATATCATGTAATATTGATGATGCTAAGAGTAGTACTGATAAGTCAACTACTATTGTAACAAGTAGTGAAGTAAAACCATCAAATTCTACTACAACTACAGAAACTAGTGAAAGTAGTAGTACACCTACAACTACCTCTACATCAAGCACAAAAAAACCAGCAATTGATGTTGGTGGAGAAGTAGATGATGGTGGAGAAACATGGGGATCAATAAGATAAGTTAAAGAATAAAAAATGGCTATCAGCCTTGGTATTTACCTTGGTGGTAGCCATTTTATATTTTGTATTGTTTTTACTTAACTTCGTATGTCCAGTTATAAGTATCTTTTAATTTACCAGATTGGATACCTGTAATCTCATCATATAACATTTGAGAGATTTGACCAATCTTACCATTGTTAATTGTATATTTCTTACCATTAACTTCTAGTAAACCAATTGGAGAAATAACTGCTGCTGTACCTGTACCCCAAGCTTCCTCTAAAGTGCCATTTTCTACAGCTTGTGTTAATTCATCTAATGTAATTCTCTTTTCTGATACTGGAATATTTTTTTCTTTTAAGATTTGTAAACAAGATTTTCTTGTAATACCAGGAAGGATTGAACCATCTAAGGCTGGTGTAACAACTTCACCATTAATTTTGAACATAACGTTCATTGCTCCAACCTCTTCAATATATTTCTTATAAACACAGTCTAACCATAATACTTGTGAATAACCTTTTAATTCAGCCTTCTTACCAGCACGAGTAGAAGCAGCGTAGTTACCACCACACTTAGTGTAACCTGTACCACCCTTACCAGCAACTCTTTCATCTTCAGTTTCAATCATAATTGATACTGGATTTAAGCCTTCTTTATAATAAGAACCAACTGGACATAGAATAACCATAAACATTGCATGATGAACACCATGAACACCTAATGTATGGTCATCACCAATCATAAATGGTCTTACATATAATGATGTACCTGGTTGAGTTGGAACCCAATCTCTATCGATATTTACAAGTGTGCTAACAGCTTGAACGAAATCATCCTCATCTAATTGTGGTAAACAAATTCTTTCTGCACTTGAATTCATTCTCTTAGCATTTTCATAAGGGCGGAATAATTGGATTTTACCTTCCTTAGTACGATAAGCCTTCATACCTTCAAATATTTCAGCTCCATAGTGTAATGCAGTAGATGCAGGTGACATCTCTAGTGGTCCATATGGAACGATTCTTGCATCATGCCATCCTTGACCCTCATCATAGTCCATAATGAACATATAGTCAGTAAAGTATTTACCGAATCCTAAATTATTCATATCTGGTTTTTCTTTTAACTGATCTCTTTTAACAAATTTAATATTCAACATAACAACCATCTCCTAAAATTTAATTCTAAATTTTCTTAATTATAACTCTATTTAAACATATTTTGAAGATTATATTTTAAAAAAATATAGAAATAGTGTATAATATATAGTAAGTGTGAGGATTATTATGAATAATATCTTTTATAACGTTGTTAGTATAGTTATTGGAGTAATTTTAATATCATTCGGAATAGTTCAAATCGTTAAGCATATAATTGGTGTAGGTATTATATCTTTAATCCATGGGGTTTTATTTTTAGGAGTAGGTATAAGTTGCTTTTTCTTACCCGAAAAATACCAATTTATTACTATACTTAGTATGCTAGCATTAGCTATTACTATGATATTAACGTTACTATTAACTAAGAAAAATAAATCATAGGGAGGTATTCTATGGCGAAGTATGCAAGTGAGCTTGAAGCTAAGCTAATGGCTGTAACCAATCAGTTATTAGACTTAGGTAAAAGAAACAGGTTATTAAACTATAAGGATACTGGCTTAAAGGCTTTAAGACTTTTAAACAAGAATATTGAGGAAATATTCAGAAGTGTAAAGGGATATAGAGATTTACAATTTTTTGATGTAGATACAGCACTTTTGGATTATCACAGTAGTTTGGATGAAAAAACTAAAGAAAAAGACGATGTATTAAAATATGATCCTGCTTTAGTTTACGATATTGTTCGTAAATTATTACAAGGAAAAGAATTGATAGCATATAAACCAAGCTATCCTCTTTTTAGAGCGCTTAAATCATTGATGAAGGATCATAAATCATCATTATTTGAAAAAGGTATTAACCCATTATATATTTCATTTGGATTTGTTACTTATAAAGAGGAAGAAGAATCTTATGTGGCACCACTTTTGTTAATTCCAGTAGAATTATCAAATGATACAGGTCCATTTATTCTTCGTCAATATGAAGATGATATCCTTTTAAACCCAACATTAAAATTCTATTTAAGTGAAGCTAAGAAAATAGAATTACCAGATTATGATAATGAAGCTTATTCAACATATATTGATAAAGTAAAGGAAGTATTAGCTGATAATGAGAATGTTACATTTAGTGATGGTGTATCATTAGGTATTTATTCATTCTATAAGATGAATATGTATAATGACTTAATTGCTAATAAGGATTTAGTATTACAAAATAAAAATATTAGGAAATTATTAGGCGATGATTCATTCTTACCAGATGAAATAACTAAAGCTAATGTTTATCCAGTAGTTAACTGTGATTCAAGCCAGTTATTCGCTATCCAAAATGCAGCTAATGGTAAATCATTTACTCTACAGGGTCCTCCAGGATCTGGTAAGAGTCAAACAATTACTAATATGATTGCGACACTCCTTGGTGCTGGTAAAAAGATATTATTCGTATCAGAAAAGATTGCTGCCTTAAATGTCGTTTATGAAAATTTAAGACGTGCAAAATTATCAGATTTCGCATTAGAGTTACACTCAAATAAGGCGAATAAAAAGGAATTTATTGATAAATTATATAAGACAGCTACATTACCAAGATATGAACTTAATTTAAAAACAAGATTTGTTGAATCTAAATATAGTTCTTTAAAATATAGATTAAATAGTTATGGAAAAGAATTACATGAAAAGATTCCTGGACTTGATGCTACATTACTAGATTTATATAAGATTTATTTATCTATTGATTATGATCCTGTTGATGTAGTTTTAGATACTGAGGATTATAACTTATTTAATCTTGACGCTATCACATTATCATTAAATGAATATATTATTTATTCAAATTCATTATGTTATGATTATAGAATGTCAGGACTATATAATCTTAATTTAACTAATGTTAGAAATACAGAAGAATTAAGATTAGATTTAGAGATAGCTATTAAGCATATTAATAATTTAATGAGTTATAAGATGATATTAGATGAATCAAATTTATCATTACCATCTAAATCTGCATTAGATGTATATAATGCAATGAATATTATTGATAAATTAAATAAGATCAAGTCTTTTAATCCTTATTATCTAGTGAAAAAATCTAGAACAAGAATAATAGATTTAATTGATAAATATTTATCAATGACTAAAAATATAGATTTTAATGTATTAAAATTATATGATGAGAAGATATTTGATGAGCCATTAAGTGAATATTTAGATGCAATTAAGAATGCTAAAGGAATGTTTAAGTCATTTAATTCTAATTATAAGAATGCACTTAATACTTTAATGGGACATAGAGTTAATAAAACTACAGTTGAAGAATTAATAGAAGAAATTCCTGCATTGATGGACTATAACAGATATCGTAAGATAATTGAGGAATATTTAAATGATTTAAAGAAATTCCAAATCGATTATAGTAAAGCAGATTTCAAACAAATTGTATCTGATTGTAGAATGGTTGATTCATTACCTGATATGGTTATTTCAGCTAATGATTTCAATGAATTTAAGGAACGTACAAAGAATGTACCTTCATATACATTAGTTAAAACAGATAGTATTCATTTAATGAATGTATCAAAGATATTCTATAAAGGTGATATTGATATATTAAACTGTGAATTATTAGAAGCTATTAATAGAATTGCATTAGTATATGAAGAAGTTGATAATATCTATAATTATTCTGAAATGCAAAGAATAGTTAATAGAATTAAAGATAATAAGGCACTTAATTTCTTAAATGCTTTCTTGGATACTGAAAGAGATATTGAGGAATTACCTCAAGCTTATATTAAGACATTTGTTAAACAAAAGATTGATGAAATTCATAGCTCAAGTGAAATATTATCTGAATTTAAGAGTAGTAAAGCAGATGATACTATTAATGAATTTAGAGATACAGATGAGAAAATACTTGCAGTAAATAGAGACTATATTATTTCATTAAACTCATATAAAAGACAAGATAATTTAATTGAAGGTAGCCAGTTTAAATTACTAGATAAGGAATATAATAAGTTAAGAAGACAATTACCTATTAGATCTTTACTAGAAAAAACATTTGAATTAGCACTAGATATTAAACCAGTATTCTTAATGAGTCCACTTTCAGTTTCAACATATTTGGCATCTAAACTTAATATGTTTGACTGTGTAATATTTGATGAAGCAAGTCAGATATTTGCTTGTGATGCGTTTGGTTCTATTTATAGAGGTAAACAGTGTATTGTCATTGGTGATACAAAGCAAATGCCACCTACTTCATTCTTCCAGGCTTCTGCTGAAAACTTAGGTCAACAATCAGGCGAAGAGGAGGAAGAGGAAGAAGAATACGATATGGAATCAATTCTTGATAAGGCATCTTATACTTTCGAAACTGAAAGTCTTAAGTTCCATTATCGTTCTAGAAGTGAGGAATTAATAGTATTCTCTAACCAAGAATTCTATGATTCTAATCTAATTACAATTCCACAATCTAAACAACATGAAAAGGGATTTGGTATAGATTATTATTATGTTAATGATGGTAGATATGATCCTCAAACAAGAACAAATCCAATAGAAGCACAAAGAGTTTGTGATATGGTATTTGAGCATTTTGATAATTCACCAAAATCTTTAGGTGTTGTTGCCTTCTCAAATGTACAGGCTGAATTAATTATGTCTTTAGTTGAAAAGAGACTAAGAAAGAGCCCTAAATATGAGAAATTCTTTGATGAGAATTTAGATGAGCCATTCTTTGTTAAAAACCTTGAATCTGTTCAAGGTGATGAAAGAGATAGAATAATATTTAGTATATGTTACGGTTTTAATAATGAAGGTAAATTCTATCAAAGATTCGGTCCCCTTAATAACCAAGGTGGTGAGCGAAGATTAAATGTTGCCATTACAAGAGCTAAATATAATATTTCTATTGTAGCTTCTATTAAGGGTAATGATATTCAAACTAAGACAGAAGCGAAGGGTGTATTATTATTAAGAGATTATCTTAATTTCGCAGAAAACATTCTTAATAAACCAGAGCTTGTTGAAGAGCGTAGTTCATCAATGAGATCAATCACTGATATTATGCAATCTCAAGGTATTACTGGTAAGCAAATTAATGACTATATTACAGATTTAGGATATGAGGTTGTTCCTAATTTTGGTACAAGTTCATTTAAGATTGATTTAGCTATTAAGAAGGATGGAGAATTTATTCTTGCTATTATGATTGATGGTAAGAATTCATATTCAACTAATTTAACAGATAATTACCGTTTGGAAAGAATGTTGCTTGAACGTCAAGGATGGAGATATTATAAATTATTTACTACAGCTTGGATTAATGACCCTGAAAAGGAAAAAGAGCGTATTAAGCAAGCCTTAGAGGGTACATTAGTTGAAGGTGAAGAATATGAACATGAAGATAAGGATAAAGTTGTATCTTACCTTAAGGTTGAAGGTAATGATGATGCAATTGATTTCGACTTCACAACATATGATTATTTGAATAATACTGTTGGTAAGAAGATATATGATAGCGATGGTATGGAACATTTATTAACTGAGTTAATTAATGTTGAATCACCTATCCATTCTGAATATTTAGTTAAGAGAGTTGCTCAAATATTAGGATATGAAAAAATTGATAAGAAGTTAAGAGCACAAATTGAAGAAAATATGCCAGCTCGTGTATTAAGAATTGGTAGTTTCTATCTTAACTTTAAGATTAGTGATATTAGATTACGTTTAGAGTCTTCAAGAGAAATAACAGAAATTTATTCTGATGAATTATCAGATGGTATTTCATCTATTGTTACTAGAAATAGTGGTATTAGTACTGCAGGTTGCTTTAAGACACTTGTTAATATGTTAGGCTATGATAAGGTTACAGCTACATCAAAGCCATTACTTGAAGCAGCACTTGAGCATTTAGTACTTGATAGAAGAATCGAAGTAAGAAACGATAATTTATTTATGTTGAAGTAATAATTATAGAGCCAATGCTAATTGAGCATTGGTTTTATAATTCTATAAATTTTAATTTTGATGATGTTTATTTTTTATATTGTGGTATAATGATTTAGCAAGAATTAAATGCTATTTAGAGATTATTAATAATCTCTTATTTATCTAAGGAGTGTGCAATTATGAGAATTGTTATAGTTGGTGCAGGTAAAATGGGTATTGCCATTGTAAGCCATGTATGTAATGAGAATCATGAAGTTGTAGTCATTGATAATAATTCATCTGTAATTGAGAATTTAATAGAAAAATATGATGTTATGGGATTATGTGGTAGTGCAATATCATATGATGCATTAAAAACTGCTAATGTTGATAGAGCAGATTTGTTTTTAGCATTAACTCAATCAGATGAAACAAATATGTTATCATGCTTGATTGCTAAAAAACTAGGTGCTAAAAGCACTATTGCACGTGTAAGATCTTATGAATATACAAATCAGATTGAAATGATGACTGATTCTTTAGAGATTACTAGAACTATTAATCCAGATTTAGAATCAGCAAGAGAAATATTTAGAATTATAAATTTCCCTGAAGCATTGAAGGTTGATTCATTTGCTCATGGTAACGCAGATATTACTGAATTCTATATTTCAGAAGATTCTGTATTAGTT
The DNA here is from genome assembly GCA_017542485.1 of Acholeplasmatales bacterium. Taxonomy (GTDB): domain Bacteria; phylum Bacillota_I; class Bacilli_A; order Acholeplasmatales; family Anaeroplasmataceae; genus Anaeroplasma. The sequence goes on along the minus strand of JAFXXC010000026.1, from coordinate 12,227 downwards.
GGTATGAGCTTGATGCAAATTGGTTCTAAGTTTGGTGCATCAGTACTTGTTTGTGCTGTTGAACGAGATAAAGAAGTAATTATTCCAAATGGTAAATTTATAATCAAAGGTAATGATAAGATATATGTTATTTCTTCACAAGAAGAATCTAAAGCATTTGTTTCTAAGTTAGGTTTATCAAAGAAAAGATTAAAAAATATTATGATTATTGGCGCTTCAAGATCAACACATTATTTGGCTGAAGCTTTAGTTAAGAATAATTATAATGTTAAGATTATTGAGGTTAATCCTGAAAAAGCTAAAGATTTTGCAGAAACTGTAAAGGGTGCTCAAGTAATATTAGGTGATGGTGCTGATCAGAATTTGTTAAGAGAAGAAGGATTACAAAATTATGATGCAATAATTTGTTTAACTGGTTCTGATGAAGAAAATATTATTATTTCACTTTATGCTAATAAGCAAAATGTTGGAAAAATAGTAACTAAGGTTAATAAAGAATCTTTTGCTGGATTATTGGAGTCAATTCAAATGGTATCTGTTATTAATCCTCAGGATATTACTGCTAATCAAATTGTTTCTTATGTTAGAGCAAGTTCAAATACAGGAGGTAATAATATTATTACCTTACATAAAATAGTTAATCAGGTTGAGGCATCTGAATTTATTGCTTCACCTTCATCAAAAACTTTAAATATTCCTCTTAAGGATTTACAGCTTAAGAGAGACATACTAATTGGTGGTATTATTAGAAATCATCAAATTATTATTCCATCTGGTATGACATCTATACAAGAAAGGGATTCTGTCATTGTCGTATCTAATGGTATGATTATTAATGACTTGGATGATATTTTAGCTTAACTATGAATTTTAGAGTTATAAGAACCTTTGTAGGAAAGATTTTAATGTTAGTTGGATTTTTGATGATTATTCCACTAATAACAGCCTATTTATATAAAGAGAATGTATGGAATTATATTTCATATATTATTCCTATGGCTTCATTATTTATTATTGGTGCAATATTAGGATTTGTAAAGCCTGCAAAGGATACAAGAATGGGTGCAAGAGAAGGCTTTGTAATAGTTAGCTTATCTTGGCTTTTAATGGCATTGTTTGGATGTTTACCATTTTTGATTTCTGGTTATGTTAAAGATTTCTTTACAGCATTTTTTGAGATGACTTCTGGGTTTACTACAACCGGAGCTTCTGCTTTAACTGTAGAAGAATTAGATAATATGCTAAATGGTGGAGCTCATTCATTAATTATGTGGAGAAGCTTTTCTCACTGGATTGGTGGTATGGGTATATTAGTATTTATCCTTGCGATAATTATGGAAAGCAAGGATGGTTCATCAATGCATGTATTAAGAGCTGAATCACCAGGACCACAGGTAGGTAAGATTGTTTCTAAGATGAAGATTTCATCTAGAATATTATATTTAATATATATTGCATTAACATTGATTGAAATTGGTGCTTTATGTATTTGTCATATTTTTGATGAAAATATGACATTCTTCGATGCGGTAATTATGTCATTTGGTACGGCAGGTACTGGTGGATTTGCATCAACTGCAGCGAGCTGTGCATTATATGCACCATGTAGTCAATATGTTATCGCAACATTTATGATAATATTTGGTGTTAATTTTACTATTTATTATTGGATTATTATTAAAAATTTCAAAGATGTATTACACAATGAAGAATTAAGATTTTATTTGATAATGGTTGTTATCGCCGTTGTGATAATAACATTCCAAATTATTAACTTATATAGTACGGCTGAGGAATCATTTAGACATGCATACTTCCAAGTTGCTTCAATTATTTCAACTACTGGATATTCAACTACTGATTATTGGAGTGGTGCACAAGGTAGATGGCCAGCCTTATCACTTGGTATTATTTTATTTTTGATGTATTGTGGCTCATGTGCTGGTTCGACAGCTGGTGGTATGAAACAATCAAGAATTTTAATTTTGGGTAAGTATTCTGTATCTAAAGTTAGAACAATGATTTCACCTAGGAAGGTAGAAGTAATTAGACTTGATGGCAAACCATTAGATAATAAGGTTGTTGATTCAACAATTGCATTCTTTATTTTATATTTTGTAGTTTTGATAGTATGTGCGTTATTGATATCAATTTGGAATCCTGCTATGCCTGATTCTGAAGCAGAGCCATTAACTATGCTTACTGCATCATTATCTTGTATATCTAATATAGGACCTGGTTTAGGTGCCGTAGGTCCTGCAGGGGGATTTAGTAATTTCTCTTGGTTTTCTAAGTTGGTTTTATCATTTGAGATGATTGCTGGAAGACTTGAATTATATCCATTATTAATATTATTATTACCTAGAACTTATAAAAGAAGTACATAATATGATAGGCTTGTATGTATATGGCGTACAGGCCTTTTATTATGAAATATTAATATTTCATTTTGATTACTAGTTTATTTGTAATAAAGCTATAAAAATTGACATGTATATACATTTTTGCTATAATTAGTTGATTGAAAAATATGTTTATATTTTCAAGGAGGAAAGATTAATGGGAAAAATTGCAATTATGACAGATAGTAATAGTGGTATTACTCAAGCTGAAGGAAAAGAATTAGGCGTAACAGTTGTTCCTATGCCATTTTTTATTGATGGAGAGGAATATTTAGAAGATATAACATTAACTCAAGAAGGCTTTTATGAAAAGTTGACATCTGGTGCGAATGTTTCTACATCACAACCTTCAATTGGATATATTAATTCAATTTGGGATGACTTATTAACTAAGTATGATCAAGTTATTTATATTCCTATGTCATCTGGTTTATCAAAGTCATGTGAGGCAGCTACAGTTAGTGCTGAGGCTGATTATAAGGGTAAGGTATTCGTAATTAATAATCAAAGAATATCAGTTACACAACGTCAAAGTGTAATAGACGCACTTGAGTTAGCAAATCGTGGATTTAGTGCTGAGAAAATTGCACAGGTATTAACTGAAACTAAGATGAATTCTGATATATTCATTATGGTTGATACACTTAAATACTTAAAGCAAGGTGGAAGAATTACTCCAACTGCGGCAGCGTTAGGTGGAATGCTTAAATTAAAGCCTGTTTTATTAATTAAGGGCGAGAAATTAGATAGCTATAAGATGCGTAACCGTTCTGTTGAGGGTGCTAAGGATATAATGATCACTGCAGTTAAGAAGTGTATAGAAGGTTATTTAAAGGATATTGATGGAAGAACTGATAATATTCATTTTGAGGTATCATATTCTGGAGTGGATAAAACTGAAGCTTTAAATTTTGTTGAAATGATTAAGACTGAATTTGGTGTAAGTGAAGTAATATGTGAGCCTTTAAGCTTATCAGTTTCATGTCATATTGGACCTGGTGCTTTGGCGATTGCTATTTGTAAGTATTTACCAGAAAATATTTAGTTTATTATGCACCATTAGATTATATCTATAGGTGCTTTTTAATTTGAGGTGGAGAATGAAAATTAGAAAAATACATCCATATATTCAAATTATATTAACATTTGTTGTAGTAGTATTGGTAGGTGCTTTTTTGTTAATGTTACCAATATCAACACAAGCGCGTGATTCGATGGGATTTGTAGATTCGCTTTTTACATCAACATCATGTGTATGTGTAACAGGACTTACAGTTATTGATGTTTCATTAAGACTATCAGTTTTTGGTAAAATTGTTATGGTAGTACTTATGGAAATTGGAGGACTATCTTTTATTACTATTGCAATATTCTTCTTTATTGTAATAGGTGGAAGAATAGGTGTAAGTAATAGATTTATGTTAAGAGAAGCTTTAAATCAAACTACTGTTAACAATATTTCATCATTAGTTGTTAAGATTATGATTATATCCGCTACAGTTCAAATAATAGGTGCGGCAATTAATATGTTTCCTATCATGGAGATGTATGATAATGATTTTTGGCGTAGCTTAGGGGTGTCATTATATCATTCAGCTGCGTCATTTAATAATGCAGGATTTGATATTTTTGGACCTTCATCTATGATTGAATATAAGGATAATATTATATTAAATTGTACTACTATGGGTATGATTATAATAGGTGGTATAGGTTTTGTTGTAATTGATGATATATTTAGAAATAAAAGATGGAAGAAATTTAATTTACATACAAAGATTACTTTAGTTACTACATTTATATTAATATTTGGTGGTATGTTATTAATTAAGCTTACTTGTTGGGAAGGTATGTCTTGGTTACAAGCATTATTTTCAAGTGTAACATCAAGAACAGCTGGATTTACAACATATGATATGTCTGACTTAAAGAATCATCCAGCAACTTATGTAATTATTGTTGTTTTGATGATTATTGGTGCGTCAAGCTGTTCAACAGGTGGTGGTATTAAAACATCAACCTGTGCAGTTATTATGCTTACAGTATTTTATTTTGCTAAGGGTGAAAAGACTAAAGTATTTGAAAGAAGATTATCTGGAGAACAGAAATTTAAAGCATTTACTTTATTATCTATAGCTGTTTTGATAATTATTATTGGTGTATTTTTAGTGGCTGCGTTCCAGCCTGGTTTAACTGAAGATGGTTTTGGAATAGGAGAAATTGTTTTTGAGGTTGCCAGTGCCTTTTCAACTACAGGTTTAACTATGGGATTAACTCCATTTTTAAATCCTGCAAATAGAGTATTATTATGTTTAATAATGTTAATGGGAAGACTTGGACCATTAACAGTAATTGGTGTAATTAATAAGAATTGGATGGCATCATCTAAGGAAAGTATAAAATATGTTAAGGAGAATGTGATTATTGGATGAAAAAGACATTTATGGTTATTGGCTTAGGTAGATTTGGTTCAAATGTAGCTAAGACATTAGTAAGAATGAATTGTGATGTATTGGCATTAGATATAAATGAGGATTCTGTTTCTGCTATTAGTAATGAAGTTCGTCACTGTGTAATCGCAGATGCCACAAAACTAAATGTATTAAAAGAATTAGGCGCTGAAACTATTGATCATGTTGTTATAGCAATAGGTAATAATTTACAAGCATCTATTCTTACTATTATGAATTTAAAAAGATTAGGTGTTAAAAATATTACTGTTAGAGCAGATGAAGAAGGACATTGTGAAGTATATAAGGCTTTAGGCGCTACTGATATTATTATTCCAGAAGAATCAGCTGCGGTATCTTTATCTAACCAAATTATAAGTGATACAATTTTGGATTATTATGAGGTTGCGGGTGACTACGCAATGGTTAAGATGGAAGTAGGTAAGGATTTTACTGAAAACTTAATTGAATTAAATGTACGTAACAGATTTGATATAAATATTGTTGGTGTCATTAATAATAATGAATTCTTTATTCCACGTGGTACTGACTGCTTAAAGAAAAAAGAAATAGTTGTAGTTGTTGGTACTAAACAAAGAATCAAGAAATTCGATGAATTCTTAAATGATTAATATGAAATTATTATTAATTTATAATCCATTTAGTGGAAAAGGTAAAAATAAAAAGGTTAATGAATTAATAAAATTATTAGAGAATAAATTTGAGATTACTGAATTTGTTAGTAATGGTATTGGTTCAATAACAGATTATTTAAAAAATGATAATAATATATATGATATTATTACTATTTGTGGTGGAGATGGAACAATTAATGAGGCTATTAGTTCTATTTCTGAATTTAACTATTCACCTAAAATAGCAGTAGTACCTTTGGGTACTATGAATGATTTTTCTCATTATTTAGGAATGAGTAAAAATATTAAGAAAACAGTAAATTATATCATTAATATGAAAACTATTAGTCATGATATTTATAAAGCTAATGATAAAATATTTGTATATGGTTTTGCTTTAGGTATGTTAACTAATATATCATATAAGAAATTTAAATTTAAGAAAATATTTGGTAGGCTATCTTATTATTTAGTTGCTATAAAAGAAATATTTAAGGCTAAAAAAATTAAATTAGAGGCAGATATTGATAATAAAAAAATAGATATGAAATCTAATTTAGTATTAATATCATCTACTAATAGAGTAGCAGGATATAAAATAAAAAAAGGTAATGATTTAGTTGTTGCCATATTTAAGGGTGGAAGATTCTTATTACCTTTTAAATTATATTGGTATTTAATTACAGGTCATACTAAATATAAGTATGATGTTAATAATTTAGTTATTAATACAGATGGAAGTAGTTTTAATACAGATGGCGAATATAATAAAGAAGTAAACAAAATAAAAATAGAGAAGTATAAGACATTCGATTTTATTACAAAATAAAAAGGCGAATGTCTTTTTACATTTTCGCCTCATAATATGCTTTAATTTTTTCCCAGCTTTCATCAGATAAATCATGTTCAAGCTTACATGCGTCATCCTCAGCTAAGTCTTTATTTACACCTAATTTAATTAAAATATTAGTTAATATTTTATGACGTTCATATATTTTATTAGCTATTTCTAAACCTAAATCTGTTAAATGTATATGATTGTTATGATCTATTGTTATATAACCATCATCCTTTAATTTTTTTAATGCAATTGATACTGATGGTTTAGATAATCCTAATTTACTAACTATGTCTATAGCATGTACTGAGTCTTGAGATTCTTTTAACATCAAAATTGCTTCTAGATAATTTTCACCTGATTCAAAAATTGACATCATAATCACTCCTTTAGTAGTATTATACCAATAATAATGTTTATTTTAAAGAGAAATATAAAAAAAGTTTGTCTAGACTAATCAAAGTAAAGCGTTATACATTCATATTTTACCAAATATGAGTGAAATATTTTTGTAGATATGGTATAATAAACAAGACACTAAAGTAGGTGGTGTGGTTATGAGTTTGTCAGAATTACTTTATAAGCACGATTCTAATACTACATTAAAGCTATTTTTAAGTAATGCGATGGAAAATCCTCAACTATACGCTAGAATTGAAAAAACTAGCGATGGTTTTATGATTGTTCCTACTAATTTATTTTTAAATGCAATTGTATCAAATAGTACAAGTGTAAAGCTTGATGATGATTTAAATTTAGTATCTAGTGATTGTGAATGTTTACAATTTTATAAGAATAAGGAATGTATTCATGTAATAGCATTATATTCTATTGGATTAATGATTATTGATAATGATAAATTCGAGGATGAATATGATAAATATCAAGAAATGGTATTAAGAAGAGAAAATAGTATTGTCCTAGAATCATTAGCTAATACTTTAAAGGTATCTAATCCATATTTTGGTTTGATTCATATTATGCCATTGATTGAGGTAATACAAAATGAATATGTATTATCTTTAAAGATAGGATTAGATAAGGATTATATCATTAAGGATATTAGAGAATTTATTGACGCTACAGAAAATAATAAAGAATTAACTTATGGACAAAAGTTATCTTTTGTTCATTCTTTTGAGTGCTTTGATGATGTGTCTAAGGATATGTATAGCTTTGTTAGAAATATTAGTACTGAAAATACTGCTAAATGTTTGACATTAAAGAAGTCTCAGATGCTTAAGGTATTAGAAATATATTTGGATAATAATATTTATTTTAGACAAAGTCATGAATTAAGACCTAGTGCAAGACATGTATCTTTAATTGATGATGTTAAGATTTCATTAGATGATACTAGTTTAAAGATAATTCCACCACTTGAATCTGATTTATTATTAAGTAGTGTAAAGAGAGCTTATTTTATTGGCGAGAGCTCTATATTTGCTTATCCTTATAAGTCAAGATTAGAGGATAAGGTTATTGAGCATTTATTTAAGATTAATGGTGAATTAGATATTAGTATTAATTGTGATAAGTTTATTACAAGTGTATTACCTTTAATTAGAAGTTCTATTAAGATTGAGCAATCATTTTATGATAAATATCCTATTCCTACTATAAAGATTAATAGTTATTTATCTTATGCTAATGAGGTTATTACATTAAATCCTAAGATTAAATGTAGTGAAGAGGATAGAACAAGTCCATATATTAAAGAATTGTTGGATAGTTATTTATCATTAATTGATGGATATAGATTTGTTAAGGGTTCATCAAAGGGTTATGTTATTACTGATATAGCTGATCAATACATGTTCTTAACAAGTGATTTATCACAAATTAAATCATTTGGTGAAATATATTATGATGATTCAATGAAGAAATTGAAAGCTAAGAAGAGTAAGAGAACTGGAGTTAATATTTCTTATAATGTTGGATTATTGGATTTCACATTTGAGAATAGTGATTTAGATAGTAAAGATTTACAAGAAATGTTAATTGCATATCATGAAAATAAGAAATTTGTTAGACTTAAGAATGATACTATTATGGAGATAGATGAAGAATCTGTTAAAGAAATAGATGATTTCTTAGAGGATTTCAATATAAGTATTTCTGATTTAAAGAAGCCTATTAAGAAACCACTTAATTATTTATTAAAGCTTGTTAATGGTGTTGATACTAATTTAGTATTAGATGATGAAATTGTTAGAATGATTACATCTATTCAAAATTATAAGAAGAGTAGTTATTTACCTGATGATATTCTAAAGGATAAATTGAGAGAATATCAAATTGAAGGATTTAAGTGGTTGAAGACTTTGGCTAATTTTGGATTTGGTGGAATTTTAGCTGATGATATGGGATTAGGAAAGACTATTGAAATTATTAGTTTTATTATGTCTGATAAGATTAATAAGCCTAGTTTAATAGTATGTCCTATGTCACTTGTTTATAACTGGGAAAATGAGTGTGGCAAGTGGGGACTTGATATTGATGTTAAATTAATATTAGGTAGTAGCGAAGAAAGAATGTTAACTATTAATGATATCGATGATAATAAGAAAGTATTATACATCACATCATATGATTCATTAAGAAGAGATATAGCATTATATAATAATAGTTTTAGGTTTATTATCGCTGATGAGGCTCAATTTATTAAGAATCAATTTGCACAAAAGAGTGAGGCTATTAAGTCATTAAATAGTGAAATTAATTTTGCTTTAACTGGTACACCAATTGAAAATGGTTTACAGGATTTATGGAGTATATTTGATTTCTTGATGCCTGGATATTTATCAAATTATTCACATTTTAAGTCAAGATATGAGTCTTTAATTGTTCATGATGATGAAGAAGCATTAGATAATTTAAAGAAGAGAATTAGTCCATTTATTTTAAGAAGAACTAAGAAAGATGTGCTTGATGACCTACCTGATAAGATTGAAGAATGTTACTTCTATAAGATGGGAGTTAAACAAAAGGAAGTTTACGAAAATTATGTATCTAATTTAAAGGATGATATCGCAGCTGGTGGAAGTAATATACTTGCACTTCTTACAAGATTACGTCAAATTTGTATTACTCCTGAATTAATATTACAAGAGCATTTTGAAAATACAAAGATTGATATGGCCATTGATATTATTAGAACATCTATTGATGCTGGACATAGAATATTATTGTTCTCACAATTTTCACAGGTGTTCCCTATTATTTCAAGAGAATTGGATGATATGGGTATAAAGCATTTTGTGCTTGATGGTACAACTAAGGCCAAAACTAGAATGGAAATGGTTGAAGAATTTAATTCTGATACAGATATTAAAGTTTTCGTTATTTCCCTAAAGGCTGGTGGTACTGGCTTAAATTTAGTTGGTGCAGATACTGTAATACATTTGGATCCTTGGTGGAATATGAGCGCAGAATTACAAGCATCAGATAGAGCTTATCGTATTGGTCAAACTAAGAATGTTAATGTTATTAGATTAATATGTAAGGATACTATTGAAGAGAAGGTTATTGAACTTCAAGAGATAAAAAGAGATTTAGCTAATAGTATTGTTGGTGAAGGATCAAGTAGATTATCTAGACAGGATATTTTGAATTTACTAGATTAATATTTGACTAACTAATACTTTCTATATTATAATTGTTATATAAGGTTTCGATTAAAATCGAATAGGAGGTATAATTATGAAGAAGTATGTATGTAAAGTATGTGGATATGTATATGAAGGAGATAGTCTTCCTGAGGATTTTAAGTGTCCTGTATGTAAGGCACCTGCAAAAGCATTCCAAGAAGTAGAAGGTGAAATGCCTTTAGCTGCTGAACATGAGTTTGGTGTTTATGCAAAGACTGTTAAGAATAATCCTGATATTCCTGAGGATGTCAAAAAATCAATTTTTGATCAATTAATGTCTAATTTTAATGGTGAGTGTTCTGAAGTAGGTATGTATTTATGTATGGCAAGAGTTGCTCATAGAGAGGGTTATCCTGAAATTGGCCTATATTGGGAAAAGGCAGCATTTGAGGAAGCTGAGCACGCAGCTAAATTCGCTGAATTATTAGGTAGTGAATTAGAAGCTAATATGACAGCTGATACAAAGAAGAATTTAGCATGGAGAGTAGAATGCGAATATGGCGCTACTTTAGGTAAGACTGATTTGGCTAAGCTTGCTAAAAAATATAATTTAGATGCAATCCATGATACAGTTCATGAAATGGCTCGTGATGAAGCAAGACATGGTAGAGCTTTAGAGGGATTATTAAAAAGATATTATAAATAATATTAATTATTAAATAATGAAGATGTGATAAAAGCATTCATTTTAGGGTGCTTAAGTCACATCTTTTTTAATATATTAGGCATATTTACAAGACAATTAAAGTTTCTTTTCACAAAATTATCACATAATTTGGTTATATAATTTGAATTGTAAAAAGAAAGAGGGTTTGTTATATGTTTAAGAAATTAATAGTTGGGATACTATCAATAGGCTTATTATTTTCATTAGCTTCCTGTAATGGAAATAATATCGATATATACGATAATTCTAGTAGTACTGAAATAACTAATGCAAATGTTGTTGATGGAAATGGTTCATCAGGTAGTAGTAATACTCAAAAGCTAGATGCCGATTACAAAAAGACAACTGCACAATATGAGATATCAAATACAGTTAATTCAAGTTCTGTAGCTGATACTGTTGAAGAGGTTTATGAATCAGTAGTATCTATTACTGCATTATCAGTATCAAGTGGTTCAAGAGGATCTGGTGTATTATTTGCACAAGATTTAGACTTGGGATTAAGTTATATTGTTACATGTTTTCATGTTATTGAGGGAGCAACAGAATTTACAGTAACAATACCTGATTATAATAGCGATTATGATGGAGTAGTTAATCCAAATGCAGGTGAATATACTGCAAAGCTTGTAGGTGGTTATGAGGATCAGGATTTAGCTATTTTATCAATTGAAAAAACAGGATTAACATATTCTAAGATTTATAGTGACTCTAATAAATTAAGATATGGCGATGATGTAATTTGTATTGGTAATCCTCTTGGAACATTACCTGGTTCTGTAGCTAAGGGTGTTGTTTCATATGTTAATAGAGAGGTTAAGAAGGATAGCTATCAAAGTATTAAATTAATTCAAACAGATGTTGCGATAAATAGTGGTAATTCAGGTGGTGGATTATTTAATGCAAGTGGTGCATTAATTGGTATTGTTAATGGTAAATATCAATCATCATCAATAGAAGGATTAGGATTTGCAATTCCATCTAATACTGTTAAGTCAACAATAGATTCTATTTTAAGTACTGCAGAATATGATGTAAATAATAAAGAATGGAAGACAGGATATGTAGAAGGTGATTTCGAATTTGGTTTCACTATTTCATTAGGTACTACACAAGCATCTATGTTTGGTAGATCAAGCTATGCTTTATATATTAGTAGTACTGAATCATCTAGCTATTATAGTGGTACTAATTTAACTAAGAATACTGTTATTTCATCAATAAGTATTAATTATAAGGATACATCTAAGAGTACTAAGACTTATACAGTACCAACATCACTTTCATCTACATCAGCAACTGAGGCAACAACATTCTTGTATGAGGCAGGACTTGCTATAGGTGATAGTGTAACATTTACATATTCAGATGGTAGTACTTCATCATTTGAAATTGTACAATTTAGATATGTTATTTAAAATAATTGACTCCAATATGTTGGAGTCTTTTGTTTGTATGTCGGGCATGTTATATGTCTAGGGTGAAAGTCCCAAGAGAGGTAGTTGTCGCCAACTCGATAGCAACTTGCAAAGCGTAAACCAGTAATGGAGCGTGAAAAGAAGCAATAGCGAAACCGTGGCTCAAT
>JAFXXC010000025.1 GCA_017542485.1 Acholeplasmatales bacterium | reverse complement strand
TTTTTAAAATAAATAATTAAAAAAATGATTAAAACTCTTCTTTTATTTTTGTTTAAATTCATTTTATAATAAATATTAAAAATGTATAATCCCAGAATAATAAGTTTTAAATGAATAAATAATTTATTTCACTTTTCCGTAAAGGACTCCTAAACCGACAGTGGACATATATAAAGTTCCAAAAGTATTTTTATCTCCAACAATAAAGTTACCATTTCCAGGACCACCGTGCGTTTTAAGAGAATTAATAAGTACCCAACTACTTCCTTTATCTTCACTTCTGAATATTCCTTCTGGATCAGTTGAATCAACTTTTCCATACATATAAATTGCATTAGGCTTTCCACTTTTTTTTGGTACTCCAGTTCCAATAGTTTTGGAATAACTAACATCTAATTTTGTTATTGTTGTTCCATAATTACTGATTAAGTAAGCTCCATTATATCCTCCAGAAACAATAAAACTACCAGTTTCTACAAATGATATTCTATTGGAGAAATTACTTCCATCATTAACACATACATTTTTAGTAGTAAAAGTTTTTCCACCATCTTTACTTACTCCAAAGTATGTATATTCATTATAATTTCCTCTGGAATAATAATATACATAATTAGAATAATTTTCATCAACTAAAATACCTATATTTCCTCCTTTAACACCAGATGCATAATTCCAACTTTGACCATAATTATCAGAATATACTATACTTCCAGACAAAGCATGTAAAAATCTATATTTTCCATTATATTTAGTTATAGCACCTTTTCCTGCTCCTTCACCTCCAGCACTGTTCATTTTTGTCCAACTTGTTCCTGCATCATTGGAATAATATGCTGTATTATCATTATATGATATTCTCATCATAATATTTGTATCTGAAGTACATACCGCAATGACACCAGTAGAACCTATATTAGGAGTATATTGAATACCTATATCAGTTAAGCTTTTATGTATAAATCCATCATAATCAAGTATCGCACTATATGCATATCCGCCTTTAACTGATACCATATCTAAAGGAACAGTTTCTTCGACCCCTTTTGGATCAAAATAAAATTGGATACCATAAGATGCCCAGACATTATCACATGCAAAAATACCATTTCCTGATAACATATATATTTTATTGGAATCTCTTGGATCTATTACAATTCCAGCTCCCCAATGTATAGATTTTCCAGAGATCCATTCATATCCATTATTTTTCATAGAAAGAGAAATTGATTGTCCTGGGGTTATATTAGTCCAACTATTTCCACCATCTGTAGATCTATAAAAACTATCACCCCATGCTTCATAACTACCCCATGATTGACTTTGCCAAACTCCAGTTGTTCTTGTAACTAATTTATTTGGATTACTTTTATCTACAGCAATCATACCTATAGCTTTATCTGTAGGTGAAATATTTGTTACTGTTTTAGAATTGATATTGTATTTATATGCTCCTCCTGATTCTCCTTCGAAATTAAGTCCTGAAATATATGTAATGAATAAGTTTCCATTTGAATCATCAGTTAATGTTAAAGGATAATTGTTTGTTGGTAAATTATAAGAAAGAACTGAAAAACTATCTTTGCTTACATTAGCATAATGTATATTGGAGTAACCTTTTACTGAAGTTGCCACATAAACTTTTCCATTATAAATTCTAATACAATTTATTCCTCCTTGTTGTACATACCCTTCATATGTTGTTCCTCTAACGATATGATTTGACCAAGAAGGCCAATTTAATTTATATTTAAATAATCCTAAATTATTATAGCCTATTACTGCACTCCAAGTCAAACCTCCATCAGTTGATTTAATTAATGCTGAATCACCTGATGCTACATCACCACCAGCATATATCATATTTGGGTTATCAGGATTAACAGCAATTTGTTCTGAGCATACTCTACCGTCTCCATTACCATTAACTTGGATTAAACTTGTAACATCAATTTCTTTGAAAGTTTTACCTCCATTGGTTGTTTTAAATATTACAGTTTTTCCATCGGATAAATATGCACAACCACATAAGAAATAAACTATATTATCATCTGTTGGATCTATAGCTATACCACGAACTGAAAGTAATCCTGATTGGGATTCATCTATGAAATTAAAAAGTTGAACCCATTTTTTATTGGTATAATCGTATTTATATGCTCCACCTACATCTGTTCTTAGATACATTTCTGTTTGCCCTCTGACTAATCCTGAGACAAATCCACCTCCACCCATATGAAGAGAACCCCATTCGTAGTTACTTTGAACACTTTTGGTTGTAGAAGCAGAAATAAATATTAATGAAGATGAAATAAGAAGTATAAAAATTATAGATAATAATTGCCTTTTAAGGTTGAACATTTTTTATATTTAATTTATGCTGTTTAAAAATTTATTTAAAATATTTTTTATAAAAAAATACTTTACTCATTTTTTTAAATATATTTTTTATTTAATTATTGATATTTGGGGATTGGGGATTGGGGA